>CAXUIQ010000401.1:0-4289 GCA_964250815.1 uncultured Acetobacteraceae bacterium | reverse complement strand
TGGGGCAGGCTCCGGCGCGGCGGCGGCTGCGCGGGCCGGAGCAGGCTGCGCCGGCGCGTCGGCTGGCCCGGCCGGGGCGTCCTGCGGCGGCGTGGCGGCTTCGACTGCGGCGACGGGATCGGAAACGGCTTGGCTCGGCACGCTTTCGTCGTCCGGTGACGGGCCGCCAGGCGCGGAGGAGGCGGTGGCCGCGTTGCCCAGGGCGTCGAGCGCTTCGGTCGGCGCCGGTTCGGGCGTTGCGGGATTTGAGGTTGCGGGGCCCGGCGATGCAGGCGCCGTCGAAGCCGCTTGCGGACGGGGCTGGTCGGCCGCGAGGCGGTCGGCGCCGTCCTGTGCGGCAGGCGCGGCGGCCAAGGCGGGCGTTGGGGTTGGCTCGGCGCGCCCTGCCCCTTGGGCATCCGCCGGGGCGGCAGACAGGTGCGCTTCGGCAGGGCGCGAAGCCGCATCCGGGTGACGGGCCGGCACGGCGTCCGCAACCGTTGCCGGGGCGTCGGACGCCTGCCGCGTCCACCCGGCGGCCGGGCGGGCGGCAACGCCGCGGGCCGCGGACAGCACGCGCTCCAGCTTCCCGTCGTGCGCAGCCATGGCCAGGCCGCCAGTCGCCGCCACGGCCAGCCCCGCCGCCAAGGCGGGCCGCAAGACCCTGGCCCGGCGCTTGCCGACCGGCAGCTGCTGCCCGTCGAGCATGTCGGCCGTCGCTTGGACCATCTCTACCGAAAGCTGCGGCCGGATCTGCAAGTCGCTGAGCATGAGCGCGCTGCGCATCAGCGCGGCGATCCGCTCCGGCCGGCCGGCCGCAAGGCGCAGCACCTCCTGTTCTGCGCCGTCCGCGAGCGTCTGGCCGAAGATCTTGCGCGGCTCGTTCAGCAAATGCCGGATGAGGCCGCGCGCATCCTCCTCCGTCATCGGCCGCAGGACCGGGCGGACGGCGATGCGTTCCCGAAGCGGGGTGAGTTCATCCGCCTGGAGCCGGTCCCACAGTTCCGGGCGGCCTGCCAGGACGACCTGCGTCGCGCCCGGGTTCAGCCAACTGGCTTCCGCGATGCGCGCAAGGGCGCGGAGCAAGGAGGGGGATGCCCGGTCGGCGTCGTCCACGATCAGCACGGCATGGCTGCCGAACGAAGCGAACGCATGCCTTGCGACGATCTGCTCGGCTTGCTCGACGGAAACGTAGGCCGGACGATCCACTTCGAGAACCCGCGACGCCTTGGAAGCCGCGGCGGCAACGGCGGAGAGCACCACCGTCTTGCCAAGCCCAGGCCCGCCGGTGACGGCCACGAAGCCGTGGCGCTGGGCGAGCGCGCGCTGGATCTCGTCCGCGGCGTCGCGCTGGTTCGCGCCGAGGAAAGGCGGGCCGGACAGGACGGCGCCGGCCGCGGCGGTGGGCGATAGCGGTTTGTCTGCCATGGACACCTCGTTGGTGAACGCAAGCACGTCGTCACCGGAAGCAGTCGCGACCATCAGGACACAATCTACGCTGTTTCAGAATGAGAGTATTTGGGTTACGGTCAAATTTATTGTAACAATAGCCAGCAGCGGCTGTATCTGCCAGGTACTTGCCCTGCAACAAGAGAATAGGAGGTTTTTCGATGCGCGAAACCCTAGAATACAGGAATAAAATGCTAAAACGCGCTTGATGTCATCTTGAGATGCACGGCTCGGTTGTGACTTTCGTCGAGGACTCTCCTTATGCGATATTTCCTAATAGTTCTAAGCGTCATGCTTGCCCTTCATGCAGCGCCCGGTCCTGCTGCGGCGCAGGAGCTGCCTGCTGCAGCCGAGCCGAGCGACGGCGTGCCGCAGGCGAGGCGAAGCCCGGCAGTGCCGCGCCTCAACCTGCGACGCTCCTCCGTGCGCCGGGATTTGGCGCCAACTCCGGCCGGCTCCCATGCGCCCCCGGACCTGCCGCTCGCGATCGACGGGACGGCGACGCTCGGGATGATGACCGGCGGGTTCAACGGCACCTACGTGCAGATCGGCAGCGACGTCGCCGCGGTCGCCAGTTCCGACACCCTTCGGGTCGTGCCGCTGATGGGGAAAGGCTCGCTGCAGAACCTGGCCGACCTGCTCAACCTCCGGGGCGTTGACCTCGCGCTGGTTTCAGCCGATGCCGCGCGTTCCGCCGAGGCCGCCCGGCTTTATCCGGACCTGCGCAGCCGGGTCCAGTACATCGCCAAGCTCTACGACCAGGAAATCCACGTTTTGGCCGGGCTGGGCGTGTACACCGTGGCCGACCTGGCCGACAAGATGGTCAACGTCGATGTCGTGGGCTCAAGCACGGCCGTCACGGCGCCCGCGGTGTTCGAGTCGATGCACGTGCCGGTCAAGCTGGCCTACGACACCCCGGCCGTCGCGCTGGAGAAGCTGAAGCGCGGCGACATCGCCGCATTGGTCTATGTCGATGGCAAGCCGAGCCGGCTGTTCGCCAGCCTCCCGGCCGACTCCGGGCTGCATCTGCTGCAGTTGCCGGTGTCCGAGGACCTGCTGGACACCTACGTGCCGGCCACGCTCACCCATGCCGACTACCCCTTGCTGGTCCCGGAAGGGGAAGACGTGGAAACGTGGGCGGTTCCGGTGCTGCTCACCGCCTACAATTGGCCGGCGGGCACCGCGCGGTACCGCAACCTTGCGGCGTTCACCGACATGTTCTTCTCCCGCCTGCCGGACCTGCAGCAGCCGCCGTTCCACGAGAAGTGGCACGACGTGAACATCCGGGCAACCGTGCCAGGCTGGACCCGCGCGCCCTATGCGCAGCGCTGGCTCGACCGTTCAGGGGTGCAGACCGCCGCCTCCCCTGCCCCGGTGGCGGCCGGCTTCGAAAAGGAGGCGTTCAACGAATGGGCCACGGGGATCGGCCTCACGAGGATGACCCCCGAGCAGAGCGCCCAGCTTTTCAGCCTGTGGCGGCTCCGGCGGGGTCAGCAGCAGTAGCGGCCAGGCAGCGGGGGGCGCCGGCATCGACGGCAGTCACAGCGGATGCGCGGCGCGTGCCAACGGCAGCCAAACAAGACGGCAATCCAGCCGTTGCTCCAGACGATCACGAGGGATGGGGGTTGCAGCTCGGCGACGGCGCAGCCGAGACGGACCGGGATGCGCTGCGGTGTCCGGTCCAGGACGTTTCAGTGAAGGGCGGCGCGGCGCTGCTCCGCAGCCAGGAGTTCGGCAATCTCGAAGAACGACAGCACCGAGTCCCCGGCCCCGTCTGCGAATTGCTTGGCGGCCCTGGCGAACGGAAACACCACCAGCTTGGGCGCCAGTTGAACGCCGAGGCCATTGTCAGGGTCCTGGACCCAGCAGCCGCCGACCGCGGCGATGAGCGCCTCGCCAAGATAGCTGGCGGCCATGTCGGCGAGCTTGTCACGCTGAGCCTCGTCACCGCGTTCGCGTTGGCGGTTGATGAAGCCGTCGAGGAAGACGACGCCGGCTCGGCCCGGCGGCAGGCTTTCGCCCGACAGGTCGGTGAACGCCTCGGTGACCAGGCGGGCGTTGCCGGCGATGGCCTCGGCCTGCTCGCGCGTCGGTTCGGCATAGGTCTCTGTGGTCATGTCGTTCCGACGCCCCTCGCCAGTTCAGGGCCGGCCCGCCCGTTCGAGGGTCAGGCGCGGCGCAGCCGGGCCATGGCGAGGATGCCGAGGAACGGCCCGGCCGCCAGCAGCGCGAAGGCGAACCGCCAGCCCACCCAGCCGACGACGACCGGGATGAGCTGGATGCTGGCCAGGGTGAGCAGGAAGCCCAGGCAGGTCTGCACGGTCAGCATGGTGCCGACGAGGGACTTCTCGCTGAGTTCGGCGATGGCGGCGGAGAACTGGGCGGAATCGGCGATCACCGCGACGCCCCAGACGAGGCCCGCCGCCAGCAGCAAGGAGGCGGGTCCTCCGAACAGCAGGCCGATGCCGGCGGCGCACAGGCCGCTCACTGCCATGGCGGCGATGGTGACGTTCGCGCGGCCGTAGCGGTCCGCCGCCCAGCCGCCGCCCATGGCGCCCAATGCGCCCACTGCGACCACGGCGAAGGCCGCAAGCTCCGGGCCGAGCGGCGGCGCCTCGCCGTAGCGGGCGCGGAAGCTCGCGGCGAAGAACGCGCCGATCCACGCCCACATCGCGTATAGCTCCCACATATGGCCGAGGTAGCCGAGGGTGGCGAGCCGCACGCCCCGGTTGCGCCAGGCCTGCAAGGCGTTGCCCAGGCGGAGCGGCGCCGGGGCGGGCAGGTTCGGACCCAAGTCCGCAAGCCGGATCAGCCCGGCAGCGCACAGCGCGCCCGCCGCGGCGGCAGCCACCGGCCAGCGC
>CAXUIQ010000400.1:0-4294 GCA_964250815.1 uncultured Acetobacteraceae bacterium | reverse complement strand
GTCCATCGACTTCGCCGCCCAAACGCCCGCGCAGGTGGCCGACATGGCCGGCGAGGCGCCGGCGCTGGACGCCCCGGCCGCCGACCTTTCCGCCTACCGCCTCGCCTGGGTGCGCGGCGCCGTGGTCGAGGCCGCGCCCGGGGCGGAGGCGCACGTCTGCCAGTGCGAGGAAGTGACCGCCCGCGACATCCTGGAGGTCCGCCCGCCGCGCTACCTCGGCTGGCCGCACCCGCTGCGCAACAGCGCCGACCTTTCGGCCCTGCTCGGCAACGGCGCGCCGAACCCCGACCAGGTGAAGCGCCTGACCCGCGCCGGCATGGGGCTGTGCCAGGGCCGCCGCTGCCGCGAGCAGGTAGCGGCGTTGCTGGCGCTCGGCGCCGGCACCGCGCTGGGGGATGTGCCGCTCGCCACCCATCGCGCCCCGGTGCGCCCGCTGCCGCTCGGCCTGGCCGGGACGCTGCCGGAGTCGCCGGAGATGGCCGAGCATTGGGACGTGTGGTTCGGCATCCCCGGCCAGGTCGCGACGCCCTGGGAGCTTGAGGCCGCCCGCCCCCCGGCGAAGCCGTGACCGACCCGGACGGCATCACAGGCGCGGGCGTCGTCATCGTCGGCGGCGGCGCCACGGGGCTGAGCGCCGGCTGGTGGCTGGCCCGCGCCGGGATCGATGTTCTGGTGATCGACAAGGGCATCGTCGCCTGGGAAGCGTCCGGCCGCAACGGCGGCGGCTGCACCCACGGGTTCTCCCCGCTGTTCCACGAGGAGCAGCGGCTATGGCCGCAGATGGACGAGCTGCTGGGCTATCCCACCGAGTTCTCGCCGGGCCGCATCCGCATCGCCATGGACGAGGCGCAGTGGGCCGACGCGCACCGCATGGTCGTGAACGGCGAGCGCCACGGCTTCCGGACCGAGACGCTGGACGCGGCGCAACTGCGCGAGCTGGTGCCGCTCGCGGGCGACGTCCACGGCGCGTACTGGCACCACTTCGGCGGCCACGCCAACCCGCACCGCACGGTGCAGGGCTACGCCTGGGCCATGCAGGACCATGGCGGGCGCGTGCTGCAACATACCACCGTGCTCGGGTTCGAGGTCGCGGCCGGCCGCGTCACCGGGGTCGAGACCGACCGCGGCCGGCTCGGCTGCGACCACCTCGTGCTGGCGGCGGGGCCGCAGACCGGCAAGCTCGCGGCGATGCTGGGCGTGCGCGTGCCCGTGGTCGCCGCCCGCGCCGAGATGATCGTGACCGAGCCGCTGCCGCTGATGCCCGTGGGCGGGGCGGACGGCAACGGGCTGTACGGGCGGCAGACGCTGCGCGGCAACCTCGCCTACGGCGGCGGGCCGCACGAGTGGCTGTAGGAAAGCGACGGCATGGCCGTGCCGCCGCGCAACAGCACCCCGCTGATGGGCAACATCGCCGCCCACCTGGTCGAGATGTTCCCGCGCGCCCGGCACGCCCGCATCCTGCGCAGTTGGGCCGGGGTGATCGAGAACACGCCGGACGGCCGCCCGGTGATCGACCGTCTGGCCGATCCCTCCAACGTCGTCGTCGCCACCCTGTCCAGCATCGGCTTCGGCCTGTCGCCCGCGACCGGCCATGCGGTCCAGGAACTGGTCACGGAGGGCGCGTGCCGCTTCGCCGACCTGGGCACCCTGCGCCTGTCCCGGTTCGACGGGCTGGACGACGACTGGATCGCGCAGCGGGGGTGGCAGCCCGCCCCCGCCCCCGGCTTGCCGGGCTAGGCCAACGCCCGCCGGATCACGGCCCGCGCCAGCAGGCCCGGTCCCACGAACAGCGGCGAGGTCGCCAGCATCCCCAGCCCGATGGCCCCCACCAGCACCAGCCCGGCCGCGACCGCATCGCCCTGGCGGCTGCTGTAGATGTCGCGCCGCGTCTTCGCCCCGGCGTCGAACCGCCCGTGCGCCCCCTGGTCGCCGCCCGGCGCCGGCTGGAACAGGTTGCCCTCGGCCTTGGGCGCGGCGCCCGGGCCAAGCTGGGCGGAATAGGCCTGCCGCGCCAGCACCCGGTCCATCACGCCCGGCGCGAACCGCGAGGCCAGGATCGCGGGCGGGGTGGACGACCCCACGAACACGTCGCGGCGCTTGTGGGTGGCGGCGAACACGATGGCGTCGGCCGCGACCTCCGGCTGGTAGGGGCTGGGCGCCTTGGTTTCCTGGCCCGTCTTGTTGCGCGCCCAGTCGAACTGCGGCGTGTTGACCGCCGGCAGGTGGACCATGGTCAGGTGCAGCGGGCTGCGGTTGTGGATCAGCTCGGACCGCAGCGCCTCCGTGAAGCCGCGGAGCGCGAACTTCGCGCCGCAATAGGCGCCCTGGACCGGCATCGCCCGCCAGGCCAGCACCGAACTCACCTGCACGATGGTGCCGCCCTGCATCCGCTTCATCGCCGCCAGCGTGCCGTTCACCGCGCCGAGGTACGTCACCTCCGTCACCCGGCGCACCTCCTCCGGCTCCAGGTCGCGGATCTCGCCGTACACGGTCGCCATGGCGTTGTTGACCCAGACGGTGATCGGGCCGAGCGCCGCCTCGACGGCCTCCGCCGCCTGCGCCACCGCCGCCGCATCCGCCACGTCGGCGGTCACGGTGTGGACGCCGACCCCCAGGACTTCCAGCTCCGCCTTGGCCCGCTCCAGCCGCTCGGCGCCGCGGGCGACCAGGCCGACCGAGTAGCCCTTGGCCGCGAAGGCCTGGGCCGCCGCGCGGCCGATCCCGGCGCTGCCTCCCGTGATCACCGCGACCTGCGCCATCCGTCCGCTCCGATACAATTCATTGCGAAAGTGGCGGCGCGCAGCCGGACGGCAACCCTGCCGCGGAGGCGCGGGCGTACTCGGTTGCGTGAGCGCGCCGCCGGGCGTGGGCGGCGGCTCAGGTGCGGCCCGGGGCCGGTTCGCCTTCCAGCGTGCCGCAGGGGTGCGGCTCGAACTCCACCCGGCGGTCCAGCAGGTCGGTCCAGTTGTCCTTGCCCGTGCCGACGATCGGCTCGCGCGCGCCGCGCCCTTGCGCCACCGTGCGGTCCCGCAGCGAGGGCGCGCGCTGCACGAGCTGGCTGCGCACGTACTGGGCGCGGCGCTCGGACAGCGCGTCGTTCACGGCGGGCGCCCCGCTTGAGCTGCTGTGCCCGATCAGCAGCAGGCAGGTGGGCCGGGCGCTGCTGTGCAGGGCGATCTGGCGCAGCCACACCGGGTATTGGCCGCTCACCGCCTTGTCCGGCCAGAACTGCACGGACGCCGGCTCGAACACGAACTTCACCGCCAGCATCCCTTCCGAGAGCGCCAGGTCCACCATGCGCCCGAACGCCTGCTCGGCTTCGCCCTGCCGGTTCAGCGCGAGGTAGGCCAAGTACATGCCGTTCCACACCCGCGGCTGGTCGCCGCCGGGCAACTGGCTGGCCTGGGTGTAGAGCGCCAGCGCTTCCGGGTAGCGGCCGTTCTCGTAGGCGGTGATCCCGTCGTTCACGGCGGCGGCGGCCCGGATGCTGTTCAGGTAGGTGGGCGCCACGGTGTCGCCGAGGTCGCCGGCGCAGGCTTGCAGGTGCGCGCCCATGCCGCCGCTCAGGGTCCAGGCCGGGCTGTCCCGGAAGAACGGCGTGGGCGTCATGTCCACGTCCTCCGGGCGCACCCAGGCCACCGCTTCCCGGGACACGAACTTGCCGGTGCGCAGGTCCGCGAGCGAGGCCCAGATCCGGTAGGCGTAGGCCCGCCCGTCGGCGGGCGGCAAGGCCGTCCCAGGCCCGGCCACCGAGGTGGTGCAGCCCACGAGCACGAGCGGCTGCCGGTCAAGCGAGGCCAAGGTGAAGGCCGTGGTCTCGACCTGGGGGTAATGCTGGCTCACCGTCCGCACCACCCGCGGCTCGATGGCGCGCGTCACCGCGGCTTGGTTGCCTGTCGCCCGGTCGATCACCGGATCGACCACGAGGACGCGCTTGTCGCCCGGGCCGATCTGCGCACGGGCGAGCAACTGGGTGGGGAGGCGGGCCACGGCGTCGTCGAGGGTCTGCGCCTCGCCCGCCGGGCGCTCCATCGGCTGCTGCGGCATTGCGGCGCAGGCGCCGAGCAGTGCGGTTGCCGCCGCAGCGGCCAGCCGCCAGCGCCGCCTAGCCGCTCCGGCAGCCGTTGCGGAGGAACTGCTTGTCGGCATCGGAGGGGTCCTTTCCCAACTGGGCTTTGAGCACGATGTCCCGGCAACGGCGCTCGTCCGCCAGATTGGGCCGATCCTCCACAGGGCGGGCGGACGGCGGAGCGGCCGCGGGCGAAGCGGTCGCGGCAGTCGCGGGCGCGGCGGC
>CAXUIQ010000399.1:0-4297 GCA_964250815.1 uncultured Acetobacteraceae bacterium | reverse complement strand
GGTTGAGAGGCGGGCGGCATCCCGCTTGGAGGAGGCCCTGTCGATCCGGGACCTGCGCGAGCTTGCGCGCAAGCGCCTGCCGCGGACCGTTTTCGACTTCATCGACGGCGGCGCCGAAGACGAACTGACGCTCCGGGAGAACCGCGCCGCGTTCGAGCGCGTGAGGCTCGTCCCGCGCATCCTGACCGACGTTTCGGCACCCGACACGGCCACGGAGATCGTCGGCACTCCCGCCGCGGCGCCGCTGGTCGTGGCGCCGATGGGTTCCTGCATGCTGGCCTGGCCCGAAGCCGACATCGCCATCGCGCGTGCGGCGGCGGCCCACGGCATCCCCTACACGCTGTCCACGATGTCCACGACCAGCATCGAACGCATGGCCGACGCGGTCCAGGGCGCCCTGTGGTTCCAGCTCTACGTCCTGAAGGACCGTGAGTTCAACGAGCGGCTGGTCGGCCGTGCCGCGGCGGGCGGCTACGGGACGCTCGTCGTGACGCTCGACCTGCAGGCTGGCGGCAAGCGCGAGCGCGACATCCGCAACGGCGTCTCGATCCCGTTGCGCATGAGCCTCCGCCATCTGTGGGAAGGGATGACGCACCCCGGCTGGTCCTGGCGCCTCGTCAGGAATCGCATGCCCGAGTTCGAGAACGTGCGCGGCCTGATGGGCGGCAACGACGCGGACCTGACGATCGCGGCGCGCGTTGGCGAAAGCCTCGATGCCAGCTTCGGTTGGGAGGACCTGGCCCGCCTGCGCGACCGCTGGCCAGGCAAGCTGGTGATCAAGGGCGTGCTGCACCCGGCTGATGCCGGGCAACTGGCCGCGCTGGGCGTCGATGGGCTCTGGGTGTCGAACCACGGTGGCCGGCAACTCGACGGCGCCATCGCGTCGGCGGATGCCCTGCCCGCCGTCGCAGCAGCCATCCAAGACCGGATACCCCTGATCATCGACTCAGGGGTGCGGCGCGGCGTCGATGTCCTGAAAGCCCGCGTCCTCGGCGCGCAGGCGGCGGCGGTCGGCCGGGCAGCGTTGTATGGCGCGGCCGTGGCCGGCGAGCGGGGCGCGCATCGCGCGCTGGACATCCTCGTGCAGGAATTGCGCCTGGCGATGAAGCTGGCAGGGCTCCCTTCCGTCGGTGCCGCGCCGAGGCAACTCCCTGTTCCGCACGCGCAGAACGCGCTGCCTGGCCCGGCGCGCATGGATCGATTGCTTCCCAACGGCGCCATGCCGCGTCTTGCGGAACCGCTGCCTGCGGCCCTGCCACGCGAGGAAACGCTTTGACTGCCTGGCAACAACGGAGGGAACCACCATGACCGACATCACCCGCCGAAACGCCGTGCTCGGTGCCGCAGCCTCCGCTTGCGCGCCCGCCGTCATCGCATCCCGGCCGGCCAAGGCGGCGGAGCTCACCTGCAAGCTGGGCACCAACATGCCGCCGGCCCATCCGCTGAACCTGCGCGCGGCAGAGGCGGCCGGACGGATCGCAGAAGAAACCAACGGGCAGGTCGCGATCAACGTCTTTCCGAACAACCAGCTCGGCAACGACGCCGACATGCTTTCGCAGTTGCGCTCGGGCGGCCTGGAGTTCTTCGCGATCTCCGGCGTCAACGTGCTGTCGCAGCTGATCCCGGTGTCGGCAATCTACGGCCTGGGGTTCGCATTCCCTGACGAGGAAACTGTTTACCGCGCGATGGACGGCGACCTCGGCCACTACCTGCGCACGCAGTTCGGCAAGGTCGGCTTGAGGGCCATGGACGCGATCTGGGGCTCGGGCTTCCGCCACATGACGAACAGCGTGCGGCCGATCACGTCGCCCGACGACCTCAAGGGGCTGAAGATGCGCGTCCCGGTGAGCCCGATGTGGACCTCGCTTTTCAGGACCCTAGGTGCGTCGCCGGCGTCGATCAACTTTGCGGAAATCTACTCGTCGCTGCAGACCAAGGTCGTCGATGGCCAGGAAAACCCGCTCAACATCATCTCGATCGCCAAGCTCTACGAGGTACAGAAGTACTGTTCGCTGACAAGCCACATGTGGGACGGCTGGCTCCTCATGACGAACCAGAAGGTATGGTCCCGCATTCCTGAGAAGGCGCATCCGATCATCGAGGGCAACTTCAACAGCTCCGCGTTGGACATGCGCGCCGACGTCGCGAAGCTGAACGCCTCGTTGCGTGGCGATTTGGCGGGCAAAGGCCTCGCGTTCAACGATCCGGACCTCGCGCCGTTCCGCGCCGTGCTGTCGAAGTCCGGCTTTTACGACGAGTGGCATCGCAAGTTCGGCGACGAGGCCTGGGCGATGCTTGAGAAATATGCCGGCAAGCTGGGCTGAGGGCACCGTCAGCTCGGTGTCGATGCACAGTTCGGAAAGGAGGGGCGTTGTTGCATGGTTGCTGTCGGGGGCGCCGCAGCCAAGGGGCCAATGCAGGAGGTTTGTTCTTTTCCTGATTCCTGGCCCCCTGCTTTGCCGTTCAAGCTAAGCCTAAGGGTCCGTCTCGGAGCGGGATTGCAATGGTCGGCTCAGGGATTGTGGGTGGCCGGGGTGGATGCGGCTTCAGCAGGTGTTCGAAGCCGTGCTGGATGATCTCGTGTGGACCCCGACCACCCGCGCGCAGCATAGCCGTGCGGGGCTGCGCCATGGAAGCGGCCTGACCGATGCGGGACGGGCGGTCCTGGAGCCGTTGCCGCCGCCGTCCTGCGGCCGTGGGCGGCCCCGGCGCTGGCCGTTGCGCGAGGTGGTGAACGCGATCTTCTGTGTGCTGCGCGGCAGTGGCCCGTGGCGGATGCTTCCCAAGGACCTGCCGCCATGGCGCACGGCCCATCGCTGGTTCGCGCGGTTGCGGCATGCGGGCACTTGGCAGGGCCTGAACTTCGTCCTGGAGCAAAGCTCCGCTTTCTCCGTCGTCATGGCCGACCGCGGGCGGTCAGGCCGCAGCGCCAGCCCGAGTGCGGCGGTCATGGACGGCCAAAGCGTGCGCACGACCGAGAGCGGCGGCCCCCGTGGGTATGACGCGGGTAAAACGGTATGGGGCCGCAAGCGCCCTGCCCTGGCTGACACGGACGGGCGCGCGCTTGTGCTGCAAACGGGCCCGGCTTCCGTGCAGGACCGCGACGGGGCGGTGGCGCGGCTCCGGGCGTCGCGCCGCCCCTGCCCGTTCATCGAGCGCGCCTTCGCCGACAGTGGCTACGCCGGTGAGCGCGTGGCCGCAGCCACGGTCGTTGCCACGGAGGCGCCCCGTGCTGTCCGTGGTTGACAGGAACGGCAGGCCCGTCCGCCCGCTCGGCGCCGACGAGGTGGAGGCGATGCTGGCGGCCTTCGCGCGGCCAGGCGCGACCGCTCTGGCGCGCACGCGCAGGGCGGAGATCGTGCGCAAGGTGCAGCAGCGGAACGGCTGGTTCCGGTGCGGGTGCCTGGACGGCACCGAGCCGGCGCCCGTCCTGGTGCCGGTGCTTGAGAGCCACATCCGCCGTATCCGTCCGGCGAGGGCCGCGGATCAGGTAGATTGCCTGCGCTTGGCAGCTGGTTTGCGGGTCCATGCCTTGGCGAGTGCCGCGACATCGTCCGCAAGGGCCTCGACGTCGACGGCCCTGGGGTCGAAGGTCTCGCTGGCCCATTCCTTCATCTCGGCATGGCTCTCGTGCGCCGGGTCGGCGATGGCGTCCAGGAACTCGGCATAGCCCCAGGGGCCGCCGACGTCCTCGGGCGGGCAGCGCCCGGCGGCGTCGATCAGAACCGGATAGGCCGTGCCGGGCACCGCGTCAGTGATGCGTTCGACCTTGACCATGTGTTCCCAGCCGTCGCCGAAGTCGTAAAGGTACTTGAGCGTTTTCGTGCCGACGTCTTCGAGCACGTCGACGAGGCGAGCCTTCTTGGCGTCGAGCGGCCCGTCGCCGAAGTCGGGGTCCGGCAGGCCCCAGCCGACGTCCCCGGCCTTGATCTCGTAAAGATGGCTGTTGGTCCAGCCTATGGCCGCCTGCAGCACCAAGTGCAGGCGGTCGAGCCGGATCGCAAGCGGCACCTCGACCCGGCGCCGCACCGGGGGTTTCACGTCGTCAAGGGTGACAAGCAGGCGGGCGATGCTGGCGGCGGTCATGCCGCCAGGCTACGGCGCCCATTCTCCTGCGCCCAGTTCCACGGCAGCAGCTCGTGCAGGCGCGACGCGGGGTGGCCGGCGATGCGGCGCAGCACATCGGCAAGCCAGGCGCGCGGGCCGGCGTCGTTCAGCTTGGCCGTGATGATGAGCGAACACATGGCCGCGGCGCGGTTGCCGCCGCGATCGCTTCCTGCGAACAGCCGCGCCTTGC
>CAXUIQ010000398.1:0-4302 GCA_964250815.1 uncultured Acetobacteraceae bacterium | reverse complement strand
CGCTGAAGCTTCCGCGCCAGCCCGCGCCGCCGGCAAGCTGCCGCCCGGCCTGGCATCCGGCCCGGGTTGGATTCAAGCGTCCGGTCCAGGCCCATTCCGCCATCAGCAAGGAGAGCGCGTTGAACGACATCCGTGCCCCAGGGGGGCGGGCCTCGCTGGCCGAGCGCATGATCGAGCGGACCATCTTCAGCAGCCGGTGGCTGCTGGCGCCGTTCTACATCGGGCTGATCCTGGGCTTGGTGGCGCTGCTGGTCAAATTCGCGCGGCGCACGGCTGACCTCGTGGTCCACGTGCTGTCGGCCAACGGCAACGAGATCACCGTCGGCATCCTGTCGCTGATCGACCTTTCGCTCATGGCCAACTTGCTGCTCATGGTGATCTTCGCAGGCTACGAGAGCTTCGTTTCGCGGCTCGACGTCGGGGAGGACAATGCCCGGCTCGACTGGATGGGCCAGGTCGGCTTCGGCGACCTCAAGCTGAAGCTGATGGCCTCGATCGTCGCCATCTCGGCGATCCATGTGCTGGAAGGGTTCATGAACGCCGGAACCCTGAGCGACCGCACCTTGGCTTGGCTGGTCGGCATCCACATGGCGTTCGTCGTGTCCGGCGTCCTGCTCGCGTGGATGGACCGGCTTTCGGAACGGGACCACTAGCCCGGCCACCCGCCGCGTCGTCCAGCAAACGAATTTTTCCGGCCGGGCCTTGATACCGGCGCTTCGTGGGATATTTGCTTGTCAATACGATCCGGGCCCCTCTGGCTGGGACGCCGACAAGTCGGCCAACCCTGCGATGTCGGATCACCGTGTGCGGCTTTCCCTCTTGGAAGCTGCTGCCGTTGTCTGGGCCCTTGATCGCTTCACGCCGACCGGCAGCCATTCCAGCAGTGCAAACGCGGCGCACGGGCCATCCTGCAACCAAGGAGGTCTTTCGTGCAAAGCAGCCTGGCCCACCAACCGGACGAGGCGTCCCGCAACGGGCAGCCGAGTGCGCCGTGGCAGCATCGCTTGAAGGCATTGCCGGAGGCGACCGCCGCCGCCTGCGCCGTCGTCGCCTTTGCCGATGGCGAGGCTCTTCCCGCGGAGCGGGACAAGGCAATCGCCGCCATCGGCGCCAATCCCATGATGTCCGTTTTCCCGCCCGATGCGCTGCTTCGGGCGTTCCAGGCGGAAGAGCGTGCATTCCGCGAGGGCGCACCTGCTGCGCGCGTGTCGGCCCTGCGTCGGATCGAGCCCTTGGCGCGCGACCCTGGGCAGGCCCGGAAGGCGCTGAACGCTTGCCTGGCGCTCACCGGGGTGGACGGACGCATGCACCCTCGGGAGATCACGGCCGTCAAGCAGGTCCGGGATGCGCTTGGGCTAGGCCCGGACCGCCGCCTCCGCACGCGCGCTGTCCTGGCGGCGGCGATCCTGGCTGCGGCGCCGGGGCCGTCGCTGGCCGCCGCAACCGGGCAGATGGCTGCGGCAAGCAAGGAAGGCCTCGGGGTTCCTGTGGCCGCCAGTCCGTTTGCCCTGGATGCGCCGGCGGACGAGGCGTTCCAGGAAGTCCTGGAACGGCTGCGCGCCGCCATGCCACAGCCTTCCGCGGGCAACCCCGACCAGGACTTCGTCAGTGGCGCGACGGCGACGCTCACCGGCACGGTGGAGCTGGCGCAGTACGTCCTCCACCACGGGCATGACCCGGCGTTGCGCCGCTTGGCCCGCAGCGCCATCGCCGAAAGCCAGAAGCATCTGGTCCAGTTGCGGCGTTGGCAGGCGCGCCATGGCGAGAAGCACGTCGAGGGGCGGCGCGAGCCGCAGCGCCTGGTCGAACGCACCGGCGAGACGTCTTCGGCGTCGCGATGACCCAACAACCACGGACGGAGCCAGCAAGGAGGGCATGGGATGAGCAGGGACTTTCTCGAAGACCGCCGGCATGCGCTGGAAGAGGCGTTCTTCGCCAAGCACAACGAGATGCTGCGGCGGCTCAGGGAGGCCGAGGCGACGGCGTCGCGGCGGGAGGCGCTCGCTGCCGCGTCCGGCATCACCGACCATGCCGTGCTCGACAGGCTGATCAGCCTCGGCATCGGCAGCGAGACCGCGGCTGCCCTGTCCATGGTCCCGCTGGTCGTGGTCGCATGGGCAGACGGCCGCATCGACGAGCGGGAACGGGCGGCGATCCTGGCCCGAGCAGCCGAGACCGGCCTCGACAAGGACGGCCCCAGCTATGGGCTGCTCGGTGCGTGGCTGCAGCAGCCTCCGCCAGCGCAGTTGTTCGACGCGTGGACCAGCTATGTCGCCGCAGCGGCCGGCGCGCTGGACAGCGCGGCCCGGCGGGCGCTCAAGGCCGAGCTGCTGGACCGGGCGCGGGCGGTTGCCGAGGCCGCCGGCGGTTTCTTGGGTGTCGGGCGAAAGGTGTCGCCGGCCGAGGATGCCGCGTTGAAGCGGCTGGAGGCTGCCTTGCCTTGAACGGAGCCGGGCGGCGCAGGCGCGTCCGGGGCACGCTTGGCGGCCAAGGCCGCGGCGCATCCCCGATCCGCCTCAGGTGGAACCAGGCTTCAGCTTGCCATGAAGGGAGGCGCACGATGTCCAAGCTCGTCTGAGGCTTTCTTTGCTGCCCGACCGCCGGTGCCGCGTCGATCATTGCGGCAAGCAACCGCACAGCGGTGCATGTCAGAACACAGGAGAAGCTTATGGTGCATCCCAAAACCTACTTGGTTGTTGCAGCCGGCCTTGCGGTCGGCTTGCCTTTGCTGCCGGCCCATGCCCAAACCGGGCAGGCGACGCATCCCCAAGCCGGCGCCCGCCACGGCGCTATGCACGGCACCGCATCCGTGCACCCGACCCCCAAGCGGCAGCACATGATGGAGCAGATGCAGCGTGCCCACGTATCGCGCCAGCAGGGCGATCCCCAGCATGCCGACACGGACCGGCTGAACGCGCAAAGCCTGCAGCGCGCGCAACAGGGCGAGGGCGCCGCTCCCGCAGGGGCGGGCCTGACAGGCGCCGCTCCGGACGCCAGCCCGGCCGCGCCGGTCCGCTGAGTTGACGCTGTTGCCGGACCTCCTCGACGCCAGCTTCCAGGGCAAGCCAGCCTGGCTCTGGCTCATCTTCCTTGCCCTGGTCGCCGGGCTTCTGGCCCTGGACCTCGGCGTGCTGCACCGCAGGCAGCGCGCGAGCGGGGTGGCGGAAAGCCTGTGGCTCAGCGCCGGCTACATCGCGGTCGCGCTGGCGTTCGGGGGCTGGCTCTGGCGGCAGCAGGGCGGGGAGGCCGGCATGGCGTACATGACCGGCTTCCTCGTCGAGAAGTCGCTTGCCCTCGACAACGTCTTCGTCATTTCGCTGATCTTCGCGAGCTTTGCGATCCCGCGCGAGCTGCAGCACCGGGTGCTCGTGTGGGGCGTCCTTGGCGTCGTGGTCCTCCGCGGCCTCCTGATCGGCATCGGCGCGGCGCTCGTGGCCGAGGCCGCCTGGCTGCTGCTCCTGTTCGGGGCGTTCCTGATCTTCACCGGATTCAAGATGCTGGCCACCGGCAGGCACTCTGCTCCCGCCAATCCGGCCGACAACGTGCTGGTGCGGCTGCTGCGGCGCACCCTGCCGATCACCGGGCAACTGCACGGCGACCGGTTCTGGATGTGGCTTGCCGACCCTGGCGGGTCGGAACGCCGACGTTTGTGGGCCACCCCGCTGCTCCTTGCGCTCGTCGCCGTGGAGTTCGTGGACCTCGTGTTCGCCGTGGACAGCATCCCGGCCGTCCTGGCCATCACCACCGATCCGTTCGTCGTCTATACCAGCAACATCTTCGCCATCCTCGGCCTTCGTGCCCTCTACTTCGCACTCGCCGCGCTCGTGCAGCGCTTCGAATACCTGAAGGTCGCGCTTGCCCTTCTGCTGGTGCTCATCGGGGGCAAGATCTTCTGGAGCCATGCGTTCGGCAAGGTGGACCCGGCCGTGTCGCTGGGCGCGACCCTGGCTCTGGTCGGCGGCGGCCGGGGGGGGGGGCGGCGGAGAACCCGCCGCGCGCCCAAAGGCAACCGCGGGGGGCAAACGGCCGCCGCGCCTGAACCGGCCGGGAGCGTGGAGCTGTAGCGGCGTCCCGGGCGGCAAGCGGCGACCAGGGTTCCTTGAGGCGGCGCGGAACGCATCTCAACCAAGTGTCCACCGCGCCAAGGCCGCCCGCCCCAGGTCGCTGAGGCCATAAACCCCGCGCTCCACCCGGATGAACCAGCCATACACGTCCCGCAGCAGGATCGCCCCGGCCCTCGGCGTCACCGCCGCCAAGTCGCGCGGGCGGAGCGGCCCGCCGGCGAGCCTCGCGGCGCAAGCC
>CAXUIQ010000397.1:0-4333 GCA_964250815.1 uncultured Acetobacteraceae bacterium | reverse complement strand
TCGGCGGCAACAACGGGCTGACCGACTTCAAGGAAATCCTGGGCGCGCCGCTGTCGTCCAACGCCACGCGGTCCGGGCTGCTGCTGGTCACGGCGGCGCTGCTGTGCGGGCTGTACCTGCTGGCGCGTTGGCTCACCCGGTCGCGTTTCGGCAAGGTGCTGGTGGCCGTGCGCGACAGCGAGAGCCGCACCCGGTTCCTCGGCTACCGCCCGGAAAGCTACAAGCTCGTGGTGTGGACCTTGTCCGCGGTGATGGCCGGGCTGGGCGGCGCGCTTTACGTGCCGCAGGTCGGCATCATCAATCCCGGCGAGTTCGCGCCGTCCGGGTCCATCGAGGCGGTGATCTGGGTCGCGGTCGGCGGGCGCGGCACGCTGCACGGCGCGATCCTGGGGGCGGTGCTGGTCAACCTCGCCAAGACGTATTTCACTGGGCAACTGCCGGAGCTGTGGCTGTTCGCGCTGGGCGGGCTGTTCATCGCCGTCACCTTGTTCCTGCCGCGCGGCCTGATGGGCCTGATGCCGCATTCCCGGGTGCCGAAGCCGCCGGTCGTGTCCGAGGAAACCGCCGTGTCGCGGGAGGCGACGCCGTGACCGCCATCGCCGCCGCCGCCGACACGCTGCTGTACTTGGATGGGGTGAGCGTCAGCTTCGACGGCTTCCGAGCGCTGAACAGCCTGTCGCTGGTGCTGGCGCCGGGCGAGATGCGGGCGGTGATCGGGCCGAACGGCGCGGGCAAGACGACCATGATGGACGTGATCACCGGCAAGACCCGGCCCGACGCCGGGCGCGTGGTCTATGCCGCCGATACCGACCTCACCCGGCTTGACGAGCCGGCCATCGCGAGCCTCGGCATCGGGCGCAAGTTCCAGAAACCGACCGTGTTCGAGATGCACACGGTCTGGGACAACCTGCTGTTGGCGCTGTCGGGCGACCGCCGCCCCTGGTTCGCGCTCGGGGCGCGGCAGACGCCGGAGGAGCGGGCGCGCATCGAGGGCATCCTCGGCACCACGCGGCTGCGCGAGCATCGCGGGCGGCAGGCGGGGAACCTCAGCCACGGGCAGAAGCAATGGCTGGAGATCGGCATGCTCTTGGCGCAGGACCCACGCCTTTTGTTGGTGGATGAGCCGGTCGCCGGGATGACCGACGCGGAGACGGAGCAGACCGCCGAGCTACTTCGGGAAATCAACCGCACCCGCAGCGTCGTCGTGGTGGAGCACGACATGGCGTTCGTCCGCGCACTGGACGTGAAGGTAACGGTGCTGCACGAGGGGTCCGTGCTGAGCGAGGGCACCATCGACCACGTGAGCGAGGACCCCCGGGTGGTCGAGGTGTATCTTGGGCGTTGAGACGGGGGACGCTGGGATGGAGGGCCGGCTGGCGGTGGAGGGCGTGGACCTGCACTACGGCGCGGCCATCGCGCTGCGCCACGTGTCGATCGGCGTGCAGGCGGGGGCGGTCACGTGCCTGTTGGGCCGCAACGGCGTCGGCAAGACCAGCCTGCTCCGCGCCATCACCGGGGCGCATCCGGTGAGCCGCGGGCGCATCCGGTGGGAGGGAGCCGACATCACGCGCCTGCCGACCTACGCGCGGGCGCAGCGCGGCATCGCCTGGGTACCGCAAGGGCGCGACATCTTCCCGCTGCTGACGGTGCGGGAGAACCTGGAAACCGGGTTCGCCGTGCTGCCCCGGGCGCAGCGCCGGGTGGACGACGAGATCTTCGAGCTGTTCCCCATCCTGCGCACCATGCTGCGGCGCCGGGGCGGCGACCTGTCGGGCGGGCAGCAGCAGCAGCTTGCCATCGCCCGGGCGCTCGTGATGCGCCCGCGCCTGCTGGTGCTGGACGAGCCGACGGAGGGCATCCAGCCGAGCATCATCAAGGACATCGGCCGGGTGATCGCCCTGCTGCGCAGCCGGGGCGGCATGGCGATCCTGCTGGTGGAGCAGTACTATGATTTCGCGCGGGAGCTGGCGGACACGCTGGCGGTGATGGACCGCGGCGACATCGTGCTGAGCGGCGCGCCGGGCACGCTGGACGAGGCGGAGGTGCGGCGGCGGCTTTCGGTGTGAGGGTGGCGCTCCTCCCGGCAGGGCCGGTATGTTCGGGCCGGAAGCATCTGGCACTGGAAGCCTCGTGAGGTGGATTGTGAAGAAGTCGGGCAACCGTGCCTCGGGTCGCGGCAAGACAACCCGGGCCGCGGCGACCCAGGCGGGTCATCGGCCGCCGGACCGGCAAGCGATGGTTCGGATCGTCAATGGGCCGACGCAGACGGCAACCTACGACCTTGAGGCTCTGGTGGCCGGGATCACCGAGGAGAACCGGCACCAGGCCGTGGAAACGGGGCCACCCGTTGGCCAGGAGGTCTGGTGATGGCAGCCGACCCGGCCCGGCGCTGCCGCGAAGGCCGGGACCGGGCGATCAGCCGAGCAAGTCGCCGGTAGCGCACACGTTGGACGCCCCGCCCGGCGTGCACCAGCGCGCGCAGGGCACGCTCCGCCTGTCGTTCAAGCGCCGCGGCGACGCCACCGTGTTGGACGGCCTGCGCCAGGAGGGCTGCCTCAAGGCGCGCTTCCCGCGCACCGAGCACGGCGCGTGGGCCGGCGCGGTCATGCTCAACAGTTCCGGTGGCGTGGCGGGCGGCGACGCCCTGGACATCGCGGTCTCGGCCGGCCCCGGCACGCGGGCGACGGTCGCGTCGCAGGCAGCGGAGCGCTTCTACCGCGCCCTGCCCGGCACGGCGCCGGCCCAAGTTTCGACCGTGCTCGGCGTGGCGCCGGGCGCGGCGCTGGAATGGCTGCCGCAGGAAAGCATCCTGTTCGACCGCTGCGCCGTCCGGCGCCGGCTGTCGGTGGACCTGGCCGGGGACGCCTGGTTCCTCGGCGTCGAGCAGCTCGTGTTCGGGCGCACCGCCATGGGCGAGGCGGTGCGGGACGCCTCCTTGCGCGACCGGGTCGAGCTGCGCCGCGACGGGCGCCTGCTGCTGCACGACGCGATCCGCCTCGACGGGCCGGTGCAGTCCTTGCTGGACCGCCGGGCCACGGGGGGTGCTGCGCGCGGGGTCGCGACCTTGATCTTCGCCGCGCCCGACGCGGAGGCCAGGCTCGATGCGCTGCGCGGGGCGCTGTCCGGATGCGATGCCGGGGCGTCGGCATGGGACGGGCTGCTGGTTGCCCGGATCGTGGCGGCAGATGGCGCGTGCCTCCGCGCCGCCGTCGTGGCAGGATTGGCCGCGTTGCGCGCCGCCCGCCCGCTGCCGCGCGTATGGCTGTGCTGAGGACCGGACATGCCGCTAACGCCCCACGACGTGGAGAGACGGCCGGTGGTCTCTCTATGA
The DNA here is from genome assembly GCA_964250815.1 of uncultured Acetobacteraceae bacterium. Classification (GTDB taxonomy): domain Bacteria; phylum Pseudomonadota; class Alphaproteobacteria; order Acetobacterales; family Acetobacteraceae; genus CAHJXG01. The sequence goes on along the minus strand of CAXUIQ010000397.1, from coordinate 1,002 downwards.
GAAGAGGGCTTCACAGCGCTGGGAAACCGACGGGAGCCGCAACAAGGAGCGCGAGCCGGATATCCTCTATCGCTGGCAGCGTCCCGCGTGCTGACATGCCGGGGTGGACGCAAGCCCGCCGTCCGAGCCAGCCTCGCTTGCAACCAAGTGCGAAGGAGCGCCGATGAACCTGACCCCGCGCGAGAAGGACAAGCTGCTGATCGCCATGGCGGCCACCGTCGCCCGGCGCCGGCTGGAGCGCGGCGTCAAGCTGAACCACCCAGAGGCGGTCGCGCTGATCTCCGACTTCGTGGTGGAGGGCGCCCGCGACGGCCGCAGCGTCGCCGACCTGATGGAAGCCGGCGCCAGCGTCCTGACCCGCGACCAGGTGATGGAGGGCATCGCCGAGATGATCGCCGACATCCAGGTCGAGGCCACCTTCCCCGACGGCACCAAGCTCGTCACCGTGCACGAGCCGATCCGATGATCCCGGGCGAAGTCCTCACCGAGGACGGCGACATCGAGCTGAACGCCGGATTGCCGCGCACCCGGCTCACCGTCGCCAACACCGGCGACCGACCGATCCAGGTCGGCAGCCACTACCACTTCGCCGAAACCAACGCGGCGCTGCAATTCGACCGCGTCCAGGCCCGCGGCCAGCGCCTCGACATCGCCGCCGGCACCGCCGTGCGGTTCGAGCCGGGGCAGAGCCGCGAGGTCACGCTCATCCCGTATCGCGGCGCCCGCATCGTGCAGGGCTTCCGTGGCGACATCATGGGGCCGCTATGACCCGCATCCCGCGCCGCGCCTATGCCGACATGTACGGCCCCACGGTCGGCGACCGGGTGCGCCTGGCCGACACCGACCTGTTCGCCGAAGTGGAACGCGACCTCACCACCTACGGCGAGGAGGTGAAATTCGGCGGCGGCAAGGTGATCCGCGACGGCATGGGCCAGTCCCAGGCGTCCCAGGCGGAGGGCGCCGTCGATACCGTGATCACCAACGCGCTGATCGTGGACCATT
>CAXUIQ010000396.1:0-4340 GCA_964250815.1 uncultured Acetobacteraceae bacterium | reverse complement strand
GGCGGACAAGGAGGCGGTCGCGGCCTTGCCCGATGCGGTGCTACGCGAGCACGGGGGCGTCACCCTGCTCGTCAACAACGCGGGCGTGCCGCCGCGCAACGGGAACTGCCTTTGGGCGCCGGCCTTCCTTGGGCGGCCTCCCGCCTCGGCGCTCATTGGGCAACCTCGCCCGCCGGCCGTCGCGCGTCCCTTGTTGCTTTCAGCATGAAGACGCCACCCCGTTCAAAGTCGGCCCTTTGGCCATTGATCAAAATTGGCGGCCGTGCTGCCGGGCCGCGTACAGTTTCGAGAAGGACGCGGGCTGCGCCGCTCATGGCAAGAGGATGACCTTGCTGGCGGCGCGCTGGCGCGATAGCTCGAAGCCTTCCAGCCCGCGCGCCAAGGGCAGCCGGTGCGTGATCATCGGCCGGAAGCCTTCGGGATCGCGCGCCAGCAGCGCCACGATGCGCTCCCAGGTGCGCGGCTCCGAGCTGTGCGAAGCGCGGAGCTGATGGCGGTTGCGCACGAACGCGGTCAACGGCAGCGACAACGGCGCCGCGTGGATGCCGGCGACCACCAGGATTCCCTGCCGCTTGAGCACCGGAAGCGCGTCCGTGATCGACGGCGGATGCCCGGTCGCTTCCAGCACGACGTCCACCGGCTTGCCCCCGGTCAGCGCCTGGACCTGATCCGCCAGCGGCCCTTCGGCGACATCGACGCAGTCCGCAAAGCCGAGCTGCCGCAGGGTGTCGAAGCGTGGCCCGTCGGCGCGGCCGGCGACGATCACGCGCCCCGCCCCGGCGGCACGCGCCATCAGCGCCAGGCCCTGGCCGATGGTGCCCGGCCCCAGCACGAGCACGGTGTCGCCGAGGCCCACCTCGCCCACCAGCACGGCGTCCGCCGCCACGGCCAGCGGCTCGACCAAAGCCCCCAGCTCGGCATCCACGGCGTCGGGCAGCGGCAGGACGTTGCCCGCTTCCACCCGCAGGAACCGCGCGAAACCGCCGTCGCAGGTGAGGCCGAGCGCCATGGGCGGCCCCAGCCTGGGATCGCCCGGCCACGCCGCGTCGCGCTCGCCGCGCACCACCCGCGGATGCACCGAAACCCGCGTGCCCGGCGCCACTCCGGCGCCTGGGCCGGCCGCCTCGACGGTGCCGGCCAGTTCGTGCCCCATGGTCAGCGGCAGATGCGGCACCATGAACTGGTAGCCGTCCGTCCATTCATAGGCATGGACGTCGCTGCCGCAAATGCCGACCGCCTCCACCCGAACGAGCACCTGCCCGCGGCCCGGCGCACCCGGCTCCGGGATGTCCTGCGCCTCCAGGCCGAACCCGGCGTCTGTCTTGCGGAGCGCCAGCATGGTCAGAACGGCTCCGGGTAGTGGTCATGGAAGAAGGTGAGCGGAGGCTTGGCGTCGGGGTCGGTCATCACCTCGATCAGATTCGGCTCCATCGACGCGAAGGCGGCATCGAGCGCCGGGCCGACCTCCTCGCCACGCCCCACCCGGGCCGCCCGGACGCCGCAGGCGCGTGCGATGGCGGCATGGTCCACTTCGGCGAAATCGCAGGCGATGGTGTGCTCGCCCAGAACCGTGTCCTCCCCGTGCTTCTGGAAGCCGAGGATGCCGTTGTTGAGCACGACCACGGTGACCGGCAGCTTGAGGCGGCGCAGCGTCTCAAGCTCCGCCCAGGAATGGCCGAAGCCGCCGTCGCCGCACAGGCAGACGACCCGGGCGTCCGACGCCGCGACCTGCGCGCCGATGGCCAGCGGCACGCCCCAGCCGAGGCCGGCCAGGCCGCGCGGCGTCAGGAACCGCTGCCCGGCCCGCTTCGCCGTCAGGTAGTTGACGGTCCAGTTCGAGGGGTAGGACGCATCGGCGCACACGATCCCGTCGGCAGGGAGGCGCCGGTCGATCTCGGCCACCACGCGCTCCGGGCGCACCGGGCCGCCGTCCCGGGTCGTGACGCCCGCGACCAGCGTGCGCCAATCGGACACGGCGGCGGCGATCTGCGCTTCCACCTCCGGGCGCGCGGCGGTGCGCGTGGACAGGTCGAGCTTCAGCATCTCCTCCCGCAGGGCGGCAAGCGTCAGCTTGGCGTCGCCGAGCAGGCGCAGGGCCTCGTAATTGCGGCCGATCTCCACGGGGTCGGGGTCGATGTGGATGAAACGCGCCCCGCGCGGGTAAAGCTGCCAGCTATGCGTGCCGTTCTGGTTGGTGCGGTTGCCGACCAGCAGCACGACATCCGCGCCCTCCACCATGGGGCGCATCTCGCGCGTGCGGGCGCCCAAGCCCATGGTGTTGCCGACCACGCCGAGCGAGAGCGGGTGCGTCTCGTCCACGGCGCCCTTGCCCATGAAGGTGGTCGCGACCGGCAGGTGCGCGTCCCCTTGCAGCGCCGCGAGTTCGGCCGCGGCGTCGGACAGGTGGACGCCGCCGCCCGCGATGACGAGCGGGCGCCGGGCGGAAGCCAGCAGCCCGGCAGCCTCGGCGATGCGGGCCGGGTCGGCCAGGGTGCGGTCCAGCGGAAAGCGGCCGAGGCTGGCCTGGCGCGGGGACACGCGGCCCGCCTTCTCGCTCAGCAGGTCGGCCGGGACCAGTAGCACCGCCGGGCCGGGCCGGCCGGACGTGGCGGCGGCGAAGGCCATGTCCACGAAGTCCTCCAGCCGGTCGGCACGGTCCACGCGCCGGACGAACTTCGCCACCGCGTCGAACAGCCGGGCGTGGTCAAGCTCCTGGAAGGCGTTGCGGTCCACGGTGCTGCGCGCCACCTCCTGCACCAGCGCGACCACGGGCACGCTGGCCTTCATAGCTTCCGCAAGCGGCGGCACCAGCAGCGCCGCGGCCGGGCCGTTCTGCGCGGTGACGACCCCGACCTTATGGGAAATCCTCGCGTAGCCGTCCGCCATGGTGCCGCCCATGTTCTCCTGGCGGTACACCGTCTGCTGGATGCCGACATGGGGCGCTGCGAGGTGGAACGCCGAGGGAAGGCTCTGGCCGAAGGCGACCGTCACGCCATGGCGCGCGAACGCCTCCGCGAGACGGAGCGCCACGTTGGCATTGGCGACGGGTGAGCCTTGATCGGGCATTCGCGCACCTCCTCGGGAAAGCTTTCTGTTATTTGCGATAACAAATCCCATCGGCCTTGACGTGTCAACCGCGGTGCGCGCATTACCCGGCAGACATGGGGATCGAAGCTTCCTTGATACCGATCAACCGGGCGGAGAGCGTTGCGGAGAAGGTTTACCAGCAGCTCCGCAGCGGGCTGGTCCAAGGGCAGCTGGTGCCGGGGCAGAAACTCGTCCACCGGTTCCTTGCGGGCAAGCTGGGCGTCAGCCCGACGCCGGTGCGGGAAGCCTTGCTGCGCCTTGTTTCGGAAGGGGCGCTCGAGCTTGACGCCCGCGGCATTGCCTGGGTCCCGCGCCTCGCGGTGGACCGCTACGACGAGATCATCGACTTGCGCCTGGAGCTTGAAGGCCGTGCGGCCGCACGGGCAGCCGCGCTTGCCACACCGGCGGACATCGCCGACCTGGCCGCCATCCAGGCACGGTTCCTGAAAGGGCGTGCCGTGATGGACAGGGAGGTCGTGCTCGCGGAGAACGAGCGCTTCCATTTCAGGGTCATCGGGATCGCCGCCATGCCGGTGCTGCAGCGGGTGGTGGAAAGCCTTTGGGTTCAGGTCGGCCCGACGATCAGCTTGCTGTTTTCCGCGCCCCGCGTGCTGTCTCCCGAAGGCCATGCGCATGACGCACTGATCGCGGCGCTCAAGGTGCGTAACGGCGAGGCGGCACGTGCTGCGATCAAGCGCGACCTTCGCGAACATGCGGCGGTGCTTGCGCCGATGCTGGCCCAGAAAGCGGAGCCGGGCGCCGACGCACGCGCCTGATCGGAACGTCGTGACCGAAGCCGATGCCGCCGCATCGTGAGCAGGACCTGGGCGCAGGGCTTGGGCTGCCCGTCCGGCCGCAGCGCCCAGTGCACGTTCAGGTCCGCCGCCATGCCTTCCGCGACGAAAGCCGCCAGCACGTCGTCGTGGGCGAGCGCTGCGGCTTGGTGCGGCAGCAGCTCAGCCGGGAGCGCGAACTCCACCTCCCGCGCGAGGCAGGCATTGCACCGGCGCTCGCACGCCTCGACCTCGTTCCACAGCGCCTCGCGGTTGTGCCAGCGGTCCGGCGCCCCGTCCGGCAGCAACACCTCCGACAAGATGGGCAGGGGGGCATGCGGTCCAGGCGCTGGTCGTGCAGCCGCACGCGGGCGCGGTCGGCGGCCGCAGCCACGACGCTCTTTCCTTTCGAGCGCTGCATCAAGCCAAGCCTGAGATGGTGGATGGCCATGGATGCGTCCTTCTGGATTGGGCGGTAGC
>CAXUIQ010000395.1:0-4342 GCA_964250815.1 uncultured Acetobacteraceae bacterium | reverse complement strand
TTGCGGGGGTGGACGGGCGGGGCGCGGTGGGACGCGCTGGAAGCGGCCAAGAGGAGCGGGGACCGGGGCGGCTCCGTGGCGACGGGTCCGGATCATGCGCCCATCCCGGGACAGGGCCAGGCCGTGCCGGCCAGCCAAGCCGTGGAGGGTGGGGGACCCGCTTCCGAACTGCTGGCGGCGTTCCGCGCACAGCGCATGGGGGCGCTTGGGAGGCGAGGACTGGCGGCGAACGGGGCCGATGCCGGGCACGCCTCGACCGCCGTACTGCCGCTGTTGGACGTGACCCCGACCGGCGCGCACATTGGCGCACCCAACCCGGACCCTTACGCCAGCAGCGACCTGGGAGGCGCCGCGGTGCGGCTGGGGACGGTCCTGCTTAGCCACGCTTCCCGATTGGGCGATCTCTCGATGCGCCACGAGACGCACTACGGCCCGGGACACGAGGGGAAAGCGGCGGGAGTTGTTTCAAGTGGTGCTAAGATCGCGGCGGCGCATCATATGGCGCCTACCAACTCGCCAGTTCCGGGGCTGGTGGCCGACAGGTGCAGGCGTTCCTGAAGAGTCCCGAGGGCGCACGCTGGGCCGACCGGTTCAAGGGCATGGACCCAACCCAGCCGGGTGGTGCTTTTGCACAGGAGTGGAGAAAAATTGCCTTTAACGAGCCAGATGGATTCTTCCAAGCGCAGCATGAGTACATCAAACGCACTCATTATGATCCGGCGGTGCAAAAAGTGCAGCATGTTACGAACCTGAACATCGACCAGCGGTCAAGGGCGCTGCAAGATGTTGCTTGGTCCATGTCCGTCCAGCATGGCGAAGTGGCAAGCCTTGTTACCGATGCCGTGCAGCAGGCCGGCCCTCAGGGCGACCTTTCCAACGCCGCATATGATCGCAAGCTCATCGATCAGCTCTACGCTGTTCGCAATGCGTATGTTGATGAACTGGGCCAGCCCAATCTGAAAAAACGCTATGCCGCCGAGCAGCATGACGCTCTCAGAGAGTTGGGGAGGGAGCAGCCATGACACGTAGAGGCATGGCCAAGCTGGGCTTTGCTGTTTGGGCAGTGGCATCGGCCTGTATGACTTCCGCCTCCCAGGCGCGATCCTACGAGCAATGCCAGGAGGAGGCGGGTGGGATCACCATGGATCTCAAGGATTGCGACGCCGCCGAGTTGGACCACCGCGAGGCGACGTTGAACAAGCTCTACCAGCAAGTCCTGCACGCTGTCGGCCCCAGGGGGCGGCAAGCTGGGTTGCGCAAGGCGGAGCGCGCCTGGGTGGCTTTCACTGATGCCGAGTGCGAGTTCCGCATGTCGGCGGAGGCCGGCGGCATGAACGCGCCATTGGTCTACAATGCTTGCCGCCTGGAGCTGATCGCACGCCGCATCGAGGATCTGCAGAAGGCGCTCAAGGTCGCGCAGTTCTAAGAGCCTTGCGTGGGAGGTATGCACCAGCGCTCCTCCACACGCACGTCGCAACCGTTGAGGAGCCGATGAAGCGTTCAGTTCCCGCAGCAGTGATCCTCACGGCGTTGGCCGCCGTTCCTGCCCCGGCCCGGGCCAAACCACCAACATCGCTGTGCCGCGCGCCGGAGCCGGTCCTGTTCGCCTGCGACGTAGGGGCAAAACAGTGTCGATCTGCGGCGGCGAGCATGGCGGGGCCGCCTACCGCTACGGGCGCCCGAGCCGCGTCGAACTTGAGGTCAAGGACCTGCACCTCGCTTACAAGGGGTGGTCAGGCGGCGGCGAAACGCAGGTATATGCCGACACACCAACGCACCGCTACATTGTCTATGACCGGATGGTCAGGACTGGGTTCGGCGCGGACGGGCATCACGATGCGAAAACAACGACTGGCTTGTTGGTGCTGCGCGACGGGCAGAAAGTCTTAGGCCGGGAGTGCGCGCTGCCGAAGACCTTTGATGAACAAACGGCAGTTTTTGACCAACGGCTCACCGAGAAGCTGGTCCCGGCAGGCGACTACGTGGACCACTGAGCGCGCCGTCATGGGTTGATAATGAAAAGCATCGTGTTGTCGGCAGTGCTGCTCGCGGCGTTTCCGGCTTACCCGGGCGTCGCCTCGACCGAACTCACGCCGGCGGAGGTCGCCAGAACGCTTGACATCACCTCGTTCCGCAACTCCATTCGTCCTGGGCTGAAGCCCGGGACGAAGACCTTGGCCCAGAACGGGTTCACGGTGGTGGAGCCTGTTGAGGGCGATGCGCGCAGTATCGGGGCATACCTGCCCGACCACTCCTGGCTGTTCGAGATTACGGTGCTCAAGAGCAAGGGCGACAAAGTGGTCGTGTGCATCTTCGACCGGGCCTTGAACGGCGGCACGTATTTGTCGCTGGAGCCGTTGGAGTTGCAACGGGGCAGGGATGGCCTGCTGCACGCCACGAGGCGAAAGGTCAGCGATCCTCGCTGCGAGCTGGAAAAGGTTCCAGGGATGAGTTCCGGGGATGATGGAAGCTGAAAGCGCAGCCCGTGCGGCGGTGAACCCGGCCATTCGGAAGCAGGCCCGAAGCACGAGGCACGCCCGGATTAGCGCCAGCCACGGCGGCGCGTCGGGCCGCGAAAGGAAAATTTGCCGATGTAAGAAAAAAAGCTTGCACGGACGCCCCAGGAATCCGATCACTCTTCCCTAGGATGGCAGCGCCCGCGCGGCGCGGCTGAACATTACGATATCGCAGTTTCTACCCCAACCCACCCGGCATCCGCCGCGGCGGGATTTCTGCGCTGGCACGAGGGCAACACCACATGGGCATCCAGAACTTTCCGGCGATCCTGCAGCCGATCATCCAGCAGGGGTTCCTGGAGCGCGAGTTCCTGCAGGCGATGCGCTCCAAGCTCGGCTACCGGGCCTGCGCGGACCGGCAGGAGTTCGCGGTGGGGATCGGCGAGACGCTGACCAAGACGCGCGCCGGGCTGAAGCCCTCCGTGACCACGCCGCTGCCGCCGGCGACCAACACCAACTTCGACAACGGCTTGACGCCGCAGGGCTGGGGGGTGGAGCAGTTCACCATCACCATCAACCATTACGCGGCGACGACGGACCTCAACATGGTCACGTCGCGGGTGGGGATCATCGGGCAGTTCCTGCAGAACGCGGCGATCAACGGGGAGCAGGCGGCGCGGAGCCTCGACGAGCTGGCGCGGAACGCTTTGTTCGCGCCGTATTTCGGGGGCAACACCCGGGTGCGGGTGGCGCTGTCCTCGGCGGGGCCGGTGGTGGCGGTGGACGACATCCGCGGGTTCACCACGGCGTTCGTGAACGGGGTGCAGGGGCCGGTGGGGGCGACGACGAGCCTCACGGTGACCATCGGCGCCGACGTTTATACCGTGGTGGGGACGGCGGCGGACGGGGTGAACGCTTCCACGACGCCGGGCGGCATCTCGGGGACGCTGACGTGCTCCTCCAGCGTGAGCGTGTCGGACGGGGCTTTGGGCAACGCGGTGCAGGCGGCCAACGCCAGCGTGGTGGTGCGTCCGGAAGGGCGGGGCACGGCGGCGGCGCTGCAGCCCGGGGACGAGCTGACGATCAGCGTGCTGCTGGACGCGGTGAGCAAGCTTCGGCTCAACGCGGTGCCGGACATCGACGGGGCGTACAACTGCTACCTCGATGCGGTGAGCGCGCGGCAGTTGTTCGCCGACCCCGATTTCCGCCAGTTGTTCCAGGGCGCCACGAGCGCCAACCAGGTGTTCGCGACCGGCATGATCAGCAACTTCCTGGGGCTGCGCTTCGTGCCGACGACGGAGGCGTTCGTGCAGCCGCACCCGACGCTGCCGGGCGCCATGATCCGGCGTCCGATCATCGTGGGGCAGGGGGCGCTGATCGAAGGGGACTTCGCCGGCATGGCGGCGCAGGACGTGGCGCCGGCGGACAGCATCATCAGCCTGGTGGACGGGATCTGCATGGTGACGCGCGAGCCGCTGGACCGGCTGCAGCAGATCATCGCGCAGAGCTGGTACTGGATCGGCGGCTTCTGCGCGCCGTCGGACACGCTGACCAACCCGAGCGTGGTGCCGACGGCGACCAACGCCGCCTTCAAGCGCGCGGTGATGGTGGAGCACCTTGGTTGACCCGGGGGAACAGGGAGCCGCGCCCATGCTGACGGAGGGGGAGAAGACGGACGCGCGGCGGTTCCTCGGCTACGCCGCGCACGGGGCGGACCTGTCGGGCAACATGAGCTGGTGGTTCGTGCAGTCGGGCGGGACCTTGGAATACCGGCTGAACAACCTTTCGGCGTCGGAGGAGGCGGTGCTGCGCGGCTTCCTCCAGACGCTGGCCACGCTGGAGCAGGCGATCCCGGGCGCCGGGGCGGGCTTGGACACCGCGTCGGC
>CAXUIQ010000394.1:0-4363 GCA_964250815.1 uncultured Acetobacteraceae bacterium | reverse complement strand
GATCTGCACGACGCGGGCGGAGAAGCCGCACTGCGGGAACATCGCGGTGCCCTTCATGTACAACATGACATCGTGGCTGTTGACCTCGGACTGGATGCGGTCGGCGACGGAGGCGCTCATATGCGGTGATCCTTATTCGGGAGCGGAGGTTTGCAGAGCGAGGGCGTGCAGTTCGCCCCCCATGCGGCCGCGCAGGGCGGCATAGACGATCTGGTGCTGCTGCACCCGCGACTTGCCGCGGAACAAGTCGCTGACGACGGTCGCCGCGTAGTGGTCGCCGTCGCCAACCAGGTCCTCGATCGTGACCCGGGCGTCGGGCAGCGCAGCCTTGATCAGCGCTTCGATGTCGTTCGCGGCCATCGCCATGACGGTGTCCTAGCTCGACGGTTGATCCATCCAGGCGGGAAAGAACGCCTCGTGCGCGGCCCGCAACGCAGCGATCGATATGGTCGTGCCATCCGGCAGTGTCAAATGCGGCGCGGCGACGCTGCGCCCGAGCCGAAGCGCCGGCACGCCCTGCGCGAGAAGTTCGCTGGAGTCGCGGACCGCGAGGACGTAGCGCGCCTGGTCCTCGCCGAACCAGAAGGCGTGGTCGCCGCGCGCCGACAGCTCGATGCCGGCGTTCCCGGCCAGCGCCATCTCGGCCAGCGCCACCAGCAGCCCGCCGTCGGAGACGTCGTGGCACGCCGCGACCGTGCCGGCGAGGATGCGGGCGCGCACGAAATCACCGTGGCGGCGCTCGGCGGCCAAATCCACCGGCGGCGGGGCGCCGTCCTCGCGGCCCGCGACCTCGCGCAGCCAGAGCGATTGGCCGAGCCAGCCCTGCGTCTCCCCGATCAACACCAGGTCGAGGCCGGGCGGCACCGCCACCCCCGTCGCCTGCGCCACGTCGTCGAGCACGCCGAGGCCCCCGATCGCCGGCGTGGGCAGGATCGCGCGGCCCTCGGTCTCGTTGTAGAGGCTCACATTGCCGCTCACGACCGGGAAGTCGAGTGCCGTGCAGGCCGCCGCCATGCCGGCGATGCTGGCCGCGAACTGGCCCATCACCTCCGGCTTCTCAGGGTTGCCGAAGTTCATGTTGTCGGTGACCGCGAGCGGGCGCGCGCCAACCGCGGTGAGGTTGCGCCAGGCTTCCGCCACCGCCTGCAACCCGCCGGCCTCGGCGTCGGCGGCGCAGTAGCGCGGCGTGCAGTCGGTGGTCAGCGCCAAGCCGCGCGCCAGCCCCTCCAGCTTGACCACGGCGGCATCGGCGGTCCCCGGCCGGCGTACCGTCTGGCCGCCCACGGTGCTGTCGTACTGGTTCCAGACCCAGGCGCGCGAGCACAAATCGGGGCAGCCGAGCAGCGTCAGCAGCGCCGGCCCGATGCCCACCGGATCGGGCACCGGCCCCAATACTGCCGGCTTCGGCGTGGCCGCGACCGGGCGGTGGTACAGCGGCGCCTGGTCGGCCAGCGGCGCCAGTTCGATGTCGGCCTCGGTGCGGCCCTGGTGCGTGACCACGATCCGGCCGCTGTCGGTCAACCGGCCGATCACCGCGAAGTCGAGGTCCCATTTCTCGAATATCGCGCGCGCCATGTCCTGCCGGTCCGGGCGCAGCACCATGAGCATCCGCTCCTGGCTCTCGGACAGCATCATCTCGTAGGCGCTCATCCCCGCCTCGCGCTGCGGCACCGCGTCGAGGTCGAGCAGCAGGCCGACGCCGCCCTTGCCGGCCATCTCGACCGAGGAGCTGGTGAGGCCGGCGGCGCCCATGTCCTGGATCGCCACGATGGCGTCCGTCGCCATCAGCTCCAGGCAGGCCTCGATCAGCAGCTTCTCGGTGTAGGGATCGCCGACCTGCACGGTGGGGCGCTTGTCCTCGGTGGCCGCGTCGAACTCGGCGCTCGCCATCGTCGCGCCGTGGATGCCGTCCCGCCCGGTCTTCGAGCCGACATACACCACGGGGTTGCCGACACCGGCTGCGGCGCTGAGGAAGATGCGGTCCCGGGGCGCGATGCCGACCGTCATGGCGTTGACCAGGGGGTTGCCGTTGTAGGCCGGGTGGAAATCGACCTCGCCGCCCACCGTGGGCACGCCGACGCAGTTGCCGTAGCCGCCGATGCCGCGCACCACGCCGTCCACGATGCGCCGGGTGCGCGGGTCGTCCGGGTGGCCGAAGCGGAGCGCGTTCAGGTTGGCGACCGGTCGGGCGCCCATGGTGAACACGTCGCGCAGGATGCCGCCCACGCCGGTCGCGGCGCCCTGGTACGGCTCGATGAAGCTCGGGTGGTTGTGGCTTTCCATCTTGAACACGGCGGTGAGGCCGTCGCCGATATCGACCACGCCGGCGTTCTCGCCGGGGCCGTGGATCACCCAAGGTGCTTCCGTGGGAAGCTGCCTCAGCCACACGCGGCTCGATTTGTAGCTGCAATGCTCGGACCACATGACGCTGAAGATGCCGAGTTCCGTGAGGCTCGGCGTGCGGCCCATGATCGCCAGCACGCGGCCGTACTCCTCGGCGCTCAGGCCGAACTCGCACGCCAGCGCGGGGGTGACTTCCCGCACGGTCATGCCGCGAGCGCCTCGGCCATGCCGGCGAACAGCGGCAATCCGTCCGTGCCGCCCATCAGAGGATCAACCAAGTCCTCCGGGTGCGGCATCAGGCCCATGATGCGCCCATTGGGGCTGAGGATGCCGGCGATGCCGCGGGCGGAGCCGTTCGGCGCCTCCGGCACCACCGCGCCGTCCGGGCTGGCGTAGCGCAGCGCGACCAGCCCCTCTCCTTCCAGCCGGTCGAGCGTGGCGGAATCGGCGAAGTAGTTGCCGTCCCCATGCGCCATCGGCGCGCGGAACACCTGGCCGGGCCGGTAATGCCGGGTGAATGCAGTGTCCGCCCGCTCCACCCGCAGGTGGCAGTCCTGCGACAGGAAGCGGAGCGATGCGTTGCGCAGCAGCGCGCCCGGCAGCAGCCCGGCTTCCGTCAGGATTTGGAAGCCGTTGCAGATGCCCAGCACATGCCCGCCCGCCACGGCGAAACCGCGGACGGCCTCCATCACCGGCGACCGCGCCGCCATGGCGCCGCAGCGGAGGTAGTCGCCATGGCTGAACCCGCCGGGCAGCACGACGAGGTCGAGGCCCGCGAGGTCGGTTTCGCGATGCCAGATCATCCGGGGCCGCCGCCCGGACACGGCTTGCAGCGCGATGGCGATGTCGCGCTCCCGGTTGGTGCCGGGGAACACGACGACGCCGGCCTTCACGAAGACAGGCCGCCCTCGGTGCCCTGGCACTTGAAGCTGTCATGCAGGGCGCGCAGCACGACGCCGGACGCCTGCAAACGCTGGCTTTCCGGATGCGACCTGGCCCAGCCGACAACGGCTTCCCGCAACTGCACGCCCGTGATCGCCGGAGGCAGGCAGAGATAGGCCGGGAGCTTGCCGCCCTTGCTGCCGTCCGCCGGGCGCAGGTTCTGGTAGAAGCTGGCGGCATCGGACACGCCGTTGATGTAAGCGGTGCAATCCTCGACGATGCTCCGGTCGCGCCCGGTGCACATGGTGACCAGCCTGGTGCCATCGACGGCGGAAAAGCGTTCAGCCTGCGCCGACCCGGCCCAGACGCCCAGCACGGCCAGGGAAGCAAACAGCAACTTCATGATGCGATCTCCACGTGGAAGCCTTCAATAACCGTGTTGGCCAGCAATTTGCGCGCCATGTCCTCGGCGCTGGCGCGGGCGCGCGCCGGGTCGCGCTCGGATAACTCCAATTCGATCACCTTGCCCGCCCGGACCTCGCCCACGCCCTCGAAGCCGAGCGTCTGCAAGGCATGGCCGATCGCCTTGCCCTGCGGGTCCAGCACGCCGGGCTTCAGCATGACCGTGACGATTGCCTTCAAGCCGGGGGCCTCCAGGCCGGGCGCCTTCACTGCATCGCCTCCGGCCCCTTCATGTCGTTGTTGCCGGCCTCCGGCAGGATGCCAAGGCGGCGGGCAACCTCTTGGTACGCCTCCTCGACCCGGCCCATGTCGCGGCGGAAGCGGTCCTTGTCCATCTTCTCGTTGGTCTTGGTGTCCCACAGCCGGCAATTGTCCGGGCTGATCTCGTCCGCCAGAACCACCCGCATGTCGTCCTCTTCCCACAGCCGGCCGAACTCCAGCTTGAAATCGACCAGGCTGATGCCGACGCCCAGGAACAGCCCGGTCAGGAAGTCGTTGATCCGCAAGGTCAGGCTTACGATGTCGTCCATGTCCTGCGTGCTGGCCCAGCCGAAGGCGGTGATGTGCTCTTCCGCCACCATCGGGTCGTTCAGCGCGTCGTTCTTGTAGTAGTACTCGATAATGCTGCGGGGCAGGCGGGTGCCTTCCGGGATGCCGAGCCGGGTCGAAAGGCTGC
>CAXUIQ010000393.1:0-4385 GCA_964250815.1 uncultured Acetobacteraceae bacterium | reverse complement strand
CGTGCTGCTGGGCGACGAGCTGGACAGCCCGCGCGGGCGCATCTACCTGATCAAGGACATGCTGGAGAGCGGCCGGCCGGCGACCGAGGAGGTCGTGCGCCACGTGGACCGCTGCCTGTCCTGCCTCGCCTGCATGACCACCTGCCCCTCGGGCGTGAACTACATGCACCTGGTCGATCACGCGCGGGAGTACATCGAGAACACCTACACCCGCCCGTGGCACGAGCGGATGCTGCGCAGCGTCTTGCAAGTGGTGCTGCCGCGCCCGGCCTTGTTCCGCATGGCGGTGCTGGGGGCAAGGGTGGCCCGCCCGGTGCGCCGGCTGATCCCGCGGGGCAGCACGCTGGGCGACCGGATACACGCCATGCTGGATCTGGCGCCGGCCCGCTTGCCTCCGTCCAGCGCCATGCAATCGCCCCAGGTCCACAAGGCGGAAGGGACGCGGCGCGGCCGGGTGGCGCTGCTGGCCGGCTGCGCGCAGACGGTGCTGGCGCCCTCCATCAACGAGGCCACGATCCGCCTGCTGACCCGGCTCGGCGTCGAGGTGGTGATTGCCCGCGGCGTCGGCTGCTGCGGCGCCCTGACCCACCACATGGGCCGGCACGACCCGGCCATGGCCAGCGCCCGGGCCAACATCGCCGGCTGGACGCGCGAGATCGAGGGCGACGGCCTCGATGCCATCCTGGTCAACACCAGCGGCTGCGGCACCACGGTGAAGGACTACGGCTTCATGTTCCGGGCCGAGCCGGCAGAGTGGGCCATGAAGGCGGAGCGGGTGTCGAAGCTTGCCATGGACATCTCGGAATACTTGACGACCCTGGACTACGCGCCCGCCCGGCCCGCCTCCGGCCTGCGCGTCGCCTACCACGCCGCGTGCAGCTTGCAGCACGGGCAGCGCGTGGTGGCGGAGCCGAAGGCGCTGCTGCGGAAAGCTGGGTTCACGGTGCTGGAGCCGGCGGAGGGGCACCTGTGCTGCGGCTCGGCCGGGACCTACAATTTGGTGCAGCCGGCGATTGCAGGACGGCTGCGGGAGCGGAAGCTTGCCAACATCGCAGCGACAAAGCCGGACCTGATCGCCGCCGGCAACATCGGCTGCATCACCCAGCTTTCGGGTGGCACGCCGGTAATCCACACGGTGGAGCTGCTGGACTGGATGGCGGGCGGCCCGGCGCCGGCGGACCTGCCGGAAGCCGCGACCGTTCCAGCCTGATGCTGCGCCGGGCTGTGCTGCTGGTGCTGCTGGCCGACGCCGCCGCAAGCGTCGCGCGTTTCGGCGCGGCGTTCGGCCAGGGGCGTCCGAACCCGACGCTCGACACCATGCTGACCGCGCTGCGCAACGCGCCGAGCGAGGAAGCGGCGGCGGCCCTGGAAGCGCAGATCCGCACCCAATGGTTCGAGGCGGCCAGCCCGGCGCTTCGCTTGCTCCTGGTGCGCGGCTTGCGGGAGATCGGGGACGGCCAGCCGGATGACGCGGTGGACAGCTTCGACGCGGCGCTCGACCTAGATCCCGACCTGATCGAGGCCTGGCGCGGGCGGGCGCAGGCGCGGGCGCGGCTGGGGGACATGGCCGGGGCGGTGCGGGACATCGGGGAGGTCCTGAAGCGCGAACCCCGCAGCTTCGCCGCTTTGCAGGACCTGTCCCGCATGGCGGAAGCGCGCTCCGACTGGCGCGGCGCTCTGGCGGCGCACCAGAAGCTGCTGGAGATCGACCCGCATAGCCCCGGCGGCCAGGCCCGGCTGCGCGACCTGAAGCGCCGGGCGCTGGGGGATGACACCTGAGCTAAGCGCCGGAAAAGTCCACGTCCTCGTAGAAGTCCTGGACTGGCACGCTGACGCCGAGTTCCGACATCTCCAAGGTTTCGTCTGCGGTCAGCGCGGCGGCGGTCCAATCGGCTGTGCCGTCGGTTCGCGAGAACAGGGTGACGCCGGCGCTCCGGTGTTCAAGGACGACGTAGCGCCGTATCGATGGAACGCCGCGGTACTCCCGCAACTTGTCGATCCGGTCGGCACGGTCGGAGGAGGGACTGAGCACCTCGAAGACGGCCACGACGCCAGGAGTGAGCAGCGCCAAGCCGGGAACCTTGGCGCATGTCACCAAGGCGTCGGGGTAGCGCACGGCGTTGCCCGCCGTAGCGAGGCCAGCGTCAGGGCCGAACACATTGCAACCGCTGCCACGCAGGCGGGCGCGCAAGGCGAACCAGATGTTTTGGCAAATCCTATTATGGTTGTTTGTACCGCCGGTCATGGCGACCGGCTGGAACCCGTCGAACTCATAGCGTCCTTCCTGGGCCTGCACCCAATCGAGGAATTGGTCCCGGGTCATCACGGGCTGGCGGAGCGCGACGGTCATGGACGGGACCGTAGCACCCCTTAGCCGGGATCGAGAAGCTCGGCGATGTAGGGCGGCAACTGGAAGGCGGCGGCGTGCACCTCCGGCGACCAATAGCGGGTGCGTCCCAGGATGCCCGCCTCCGCCGCGCGGGCGCGGATCGTCTCGGCCGGCACCTGGCCCAGTCCGGGCGCCTTGGCCGCGATGCCGAGCGTCATGAACCCGCCAACATAGGTGGGCACCGCGGCGACGTAGGCCGACACGTGCGGAAAGGCCCGGGCACGCCGGCGGCTGGTGTCCCACAGCTCGTCGGGCTGCATGAACGGCACGCCGCACTGGTTCACCACCAAGCCCTGCGGCGTCAGCAGGCGGGCGCAGTCCGCGTAGAACGCCTCGGTGAACAGCACTTCCCCTACCCCGGCCGGATCGGTGCTGTCCACGATCACCGCGTCGAACGACCCGGCGGCTGCGGCCGCGGCGTAGGCGATGCCGTCGCCCACGATGACCTCCGCCCGCGGATCGGTCCAGGCGTCGCCGCCGATGCCGGGCAGGAATTCCCGGGACAGACGGATGACCTCGCCGTCGATCTCCACCATGACGGCCCGCTCCACCCCGCGGTGCTGCAGCACCCGGCGCAGCACGCCGCCGTCCCCCGCGCCGATGATCAGCACGCGCCGTGCCGCGCCGTGCGCCAGCAGGGGCACGTGCGCCAGCATCTCCTGATAGACGAACTCGTCGGCTTCGGTGATCTGGATCGCGCCATCGAGCGCCAGCACACGGCCGTGCCGCGCGCTGTCGAAGACTTCGATCGTCTGATAGGGGCTGGCGACCCGCGCCAGCACGCGAACGACCTGGAACCGCTGCCCCCAGCCGGGATGCAGCGTCTCGTCGAACCAGGTTTTTGTCATGGCCCCTCCGCCGCCAAGCAGCGCGGCCCGTCCCAGGGTTCCCCCAGGCCAGGCCGCGCCGAGCACCGAGGCTTAGGAAACGCGGCCGCGCCGCTGTTCGTCGAGATCCACCCGGTCAGGATGGAAGGCCGCACGCAGCACGGGGACTGCGTCGTGCGGGTTGCAAGCGCCGCACATGAAGATATCGACCGCAGCGAAATTGCGCTCGGGCCAGGTGTGGATGGAAATATGGCTTTCGGCCAGCACGACCACGCCCGACACCCCGCCGTTCGGGGTGAAGTGGTGGAAGTGGCTATGGAGGATCGTCGCCCCCGCTTTGACCGCCGCGGCGCGGAGTGCCGTGTCGATCAACGCGGGGTCCGCCAAGTTGGTGGCTCCCCAGAGATCCACGAGGAGGTGCATGCCGGCATATTTCATGCCGTCCCTCTCAACGAAGTAATCCTTTGCGTCCTCGCCCTCGCAGGACGGAAAGCTTGCAATCGTCGTCTGGTTTTCGCTCGGAAGTTCCGAGACCATCCCCAGTTGAGCAAGTGCGTTCATCACGTACCCCCAAACCAGTAGACAGCCTGTTGGACGGGATCGTCCCCTTGGGCCAAGAGCGGATGGAGATAGGGCCTATGGGGGGTTTCCGCAAGTGAATTCAGGCCCTGCGGCCCATCCAGAAATGCAGAATCGTTCGTCGTTTTGAAATCATTTGGTGTTTTGGGCGGAAAGGCTGTGCAGGCGGTCCGGCAGCGCCCGGGCCAGGGCAAGCTCCGCCGCGGCGCGCGGCAGGTCGGTGGACGATTGCAGCGGCGCCGCGGTCAGCACGCGGAACAGGTCGGCGCGCGGCCCGGCCAGCCGCGTCCCGTAGCGGCGCCCAAGCTCGGCAAGCGCCGCCGCGTCGCGTGCCTGCGCAGCCGCCGTCGCCTGCCGCAGCACGGTGTCCTGCATCCCGTCCGACAGCGGGCCGTCGGCCGGAACGGTCTTGGCCGCGAGGTCGGACAGTGCGGCGAAGCTGCCGGGCCAATTGGCGGCCTGGCTCAGCAGCGTGGCCCGCAGGTCGTCCGCCGCTGCGGTCCCGAGCGCCTGCAAGGCGGCAGCAGCGCCTGGCACGTCGCCCTGCGCCGCGCGGGCGCGGGCCAGGGCCAGCGTGCGCTGCTCCGCCA
>CAXUIQ010000392.1:0-4390 GCA_964250815.1 uncultured Acetobacteraceae bacterium | reverse complement strand
GCATCTCCCGCTTTGCAGGCATCCCAGCGTGACAGGCCACTTCGCCAACAGTGTCCGCGCCGTGCGCGGCCTCGACATGGCGGGCGGCCGGGTCGCGGGCGTGGTGACGGAGCACGGGCGCATCGCCTGCGACGGCGTGGTGCTGGCGGGCGGCGCGTGGTCGCGCTTGTTCTGCGGCAGCCTCGGCCTGCGCCTGCCGCAGCTCAAGGTGCGCTCCTCCGTGCTGCGCACCGCCCCGCTCCCCGGCGGCCCCGAGGTCTCGGCCTGGACGGGCGAGTTCGCCTTCCGCAAGCGCCTGGACGGCGGCTACACGGTCGCCAACGGCTCGGCCAACGTGGTGCCGGTCGTACCAGACACCTGGCGCTTCTTCCGCGAGTTCCTGCCGGCGGCGAGGGCGACCCGGCGCAGCCTGCGGCTCCGTCTCGATGGTCGCTTCATGGCCGAGGCATGCACCTCCCGCACCTGGGCGCTCGACGCCCGAAGCCCGTTCGAGGAGGTCCGCACGCTCGACGCCGCGCCCGCGCCGGGCATCAACGGCGCTGCCGTGGCGGCGCTCAAGGCCGCGTTCCCCATTTTTCAAGGCATGCAGGTCGTCCAGGAATGGGCCGGGATGATCGACGTGACGCCGGACGCGGTGCCGGTGATCAGCCCCATCGACGACGTGCCGGGCCTGGTGGTCGCGACCGGCTTCTCCGGCCACGGCTTCGGCATCGGCCCGGCGGCGGGGCGGCTCGCCGCCGACCTCGTGACCGGGGCGGCACCCTTGGTCGATCCGACGCCGTTCCGCTTCTCCCGCTTCAGCGACGGCTCCCCCATCGTCGTCGAGGCGCCCGCCTGAACGCCCCGGGATGCCGCATGGCGCCGCATCGTCACGGGCGCACGGTCGGGGTCTCGACCGTCAATCCGTTCGACCGCCAGCCGAGGTAGAACTGCAGCGCCGCCATCTCGGGGCTGTCGGGCGGCGGCGGCTCGGCCCGCACGCCGGTCAGGCAGTTGCGCAGGCGGCGGTCCAGCGACCCCACCCCTTGCCACTCCAGGCGGTACAGCGGGTAGCCGTTCACCTGCCCCTGCGGGATGCGCGCCCCGCCCAGGCGCTGCCCGGCAAGAGTGTCGTGGCACTGGGCGCAGGACAGGTTCAACTGCCCTTGCCGCTCCGCGAACAGCGCCCGGCCCTGCTCAAGCCACGCCTGCGCCGGGCCGCTGGCGTCGATGGCGACCGGCATCCCCCGCGACTGCCGTCCGACCAGCGCCGTCACCGACAGCATCTCCTCGCTGTCCGGCGGCCATGGCGTCTGTCCCGTCCGCGCCCGGCACTGGTTGACCTGGCCCCCCAGCGTGACCGGACGGCCCAGGCCCGGGTCGTATCGCGGGTAGCGCGCGGCCACGCCCCGCATCGTCCCCGGCGCCCCGTGGCAGGACGCGCACCCCTCCTCCCACAGCGCCGCGCCCTGTTCGACCCACAGCATGCCCGGGTTCTCGGCGTCGTCGTCCTGCATGGCCTGCACCGCCGGGCTGGCATCGTCGTGGCCGCTGTGCGGGGCGGCGCCTGTGAGCAGAAGCAAGGCGACGGCGCACAGGCCGGACCGGAGCCGCGTCATTCCACCACGATCAGCGCCGTCTCGGTCTGCGTAGCGCCGCTGTCGTCCGCCCAGGTGAAGGTGAACGCCCCGCTTTCCTCCGCCATGGCGGAGAACGCCAGGAACGGGTTCGCCGCGATGGCCGGGAACAGCGCCAGCCGGACCACCTCCGCGCCGTTGTAGGTGCAAACGAAGTCGTGGATCACCATGCGCGGCACCACCTCGCCCATCTCGTTCCGGCGTTGCCCGCTCTCCATTGGGTGGCTGATCAGGATCTTGATCTCGACCGCCTTGCCCTTCTTCGCCGTCTTCGGCACGTTCAGCAGCACGCGCATGGGGGCTACTCCAGGCAGGCCGCCAGCGTGACGAGCACCGTCACGCTGTCGGTCCAGCACGACCCGTCGTCCATCACCGCCACCGCCACCACCGTCTGCGACGTGGCCAGCCGGATGCGGGTCGAAAGTTTCGGCGCGAACGACGCCGGGCCGAACACGGCATGCACCACCTCGGGGTTCGGGTTGCCCTCCGCGAACACGTGCAGGCTCGCGACCCGGCCGCCCTCCGGCGCGTCCGCGCTGACGGCCATGGGGACCGCGTTGCCGTTCTCGACCATGGGTGCCAGGTCGAGCTTCACCCGGCCGGGCTGCGGCGTTTGGCCCCTGGCCACCCGGGCGATCTGCTCTGCCACCTCCCGCGGCGTGGCCCGCGCGGGCCGGAGAAGGGCAGGGGCCGCCAGCACGGAGGCGCCGGCCAGCGCCAGCGCCCGCCGCCCGATCATTTCAGCCCCGCGAGGTAGGCCGCAGCGTCCGCGATCTCCTGCGGCGACAGGATCGGCTTGCCCTGCCACGCCGCGCCCACCCGCCGCCCGCCCCCCGTGCCGAAGGAGGGCATCACCGTGTCCGGGTTCACCTTCGAGGCGTCCATCAGCCGCTCCCGGATCTCGTCCAAACCCAGCCGCGCGCCGACCCCGTGCAGGTCCGGCCCGACCGTCCCTTGCAGGTGGGGATTGGGGAACGGCCCGGCATGGCACAGCGTGCAGGTGCTCGTCTGCCGGATCACCACGGCGTAGCCCCGCTGCGGGTCGCCCTGCCGTACGTCGCCCGGCGCCGGGGACGCGGCGGCGAGCAGCAGGCTAACCGAACACAGAACCCGTGACCGTGCGATACCACACATCCGCATAAGCCGCCTCTTGCGCACGGAAGGCCGCGTCGGCGCCCAAGGGACTGGTGCCGCCGGCGCCCTCGATGTCGGTCAGTTGACCGTTCACCGGCCGGTACACCCCGGCGACCGAGATGCCGTATTCCGGCGCCACCAGGCTGTAGCACGTGTTGATCAGCCGCGGCACCTCGGGCACCTGCCCGGCCAGCAGCGCGGTGACCGCCTGGGCGCACACCTTGGCCTGCGCGTTGGCCGCGAAGGCTGACTTCGGCATGGCGCCCATGATCGCCGCGTCGCCGATGACGTGGATGTCGGCGACAAGCAGGCTCTCGAACGACACGGGATCAACCGGGCACCATCCCGTGCGGTCCGCGACGCCCGCCGCCTGCGCGACCGTGCCGGCCCGCTGCGGCGGGATCACGTTGGCCACGTCCGCCTTGTGCGTCTCGAAGTCGGTCGAGAGCGTCATCGCCGCCGGGTCCACCCTGGTCACGGCGCCCCCTTCGGACAGCGGCACCCGTTCCAAAAGGCCCGGATACATCTGCGCCCACGCCTGCTGGAACAGCTTCTGCTTGCTGAACTGGTCCTTGGCGTCCAGCACCAGCAGCTTGCTGCGCGGCTTGTTGTTCTTGAGATACCAGGCGATCAGGCTGGCCCGCTCATAGGGGCCGGGCGGGCATCGGTACGGGTTCGCGGGCACCGCCATCACCACCGTGCCGCCGTCCGGCATGGCGCGGAGCTGGTCGCGCAGCAGGGTCGTCTGCGCCCCCGCCTTCCAGGCATGGGGCATCCGTTCCGCCGCCGCCCGGTCATAGCCCGGCAGCGCCCCGGGATCGCCGCCCAGCCGCATGTCCACGCCCGGCGCCATGACCAGCCGGTCGTACTCCACCGCGCCGTCCTCCAGCAGCACGCGCTTGGCCGCGCCGTCCACGCCCGTGGCCCGCGCCCGCACCCGCTTCACGCCGGAGGCCGCCAGCTTGTCCCAGCCGAACTGCTGCCCATCCATCGCCCGCAGCCCGGCCACCACCGGGTTGCTGAACGGGCAGGACACGTATTGCGCCTCCGCCTCGATCATCGTGACCTGGTGCCCGGCCTGCGCCAGTGCCCGCGCCGCGGTGGCGCCCGCGAACCCGCCGCCCACGACGACCACCCGCGCCGCTCCTTGCGCCCGGGCCACGAACGGCGCCGCCAGAGCGCCAATCAGGACCGTGCGGCGCTTCATTGCGCGGCGAACCAGGCGGACAAGGCCGTGACCTCCTCCGGCGTGAAGCCCTTGACGATGCGGTTCATCAAGGTCGCCGGCTGCGCGCCGGAACGGTAGGCCTCCATTTCCCGCACGAGGTCCGGCGCCGGGCGGCCCTGCAAGACGCCCACGCCGCCGCCGCTCACGTGGCAGCCGGTGCAGCTTTCCGCGCCCGGCGGCTCGGCCATCGGCGGCCCGGCGGCGGCCAGCAGCACGGCGAGCATCGGAAGCGATGCCCTCAAGCCCTGGCCAAGCCGCGCAGCCTCAACGGCAGGCCCCGCTTCGACGCCCCCCGTCATGCGTGGCTCAGGTCCGCGTTCTTCAGCGGCAACGACCGGACCCGCTTGCCCGTCGCGGCAGAGATCGCGTTCAGCACCGCCGGCGCCGCGCCCGCGCTCGTCGGCGACCCCCC
>CAXUIQ010000391.1:1994-4395 GCA_964250815.1 uncultured Acetobacteraceae bacterium | reverse complement strand
CACGAAGCACTTCAAGCCGCTGCGGCCCGGCCAGACCAGCTACTGGCAGAACTACAGCAAGTTCTTCGTCTCCTTCCAGAAGGCGTTCTACGGCAAGGCCGCGACCAAGGAGAACGACTGGGCCTACGACTGGCTGCCCAAGCTCGACGTGCTGTCCTACGACGTGCTGCGCGCCTTCGAGATGGCGTTGGAGGGCAAGATCAACGGCTACGTCATCCAGGGCTTCAACCCGCTGATGACGTTCCCGAACCGCGCCAAGATGACGGAAGCGTTCAGCAAGATGAAGTTCATCGTCGTGATGGACCCCTTGCAGACGGAGACGGCGCGGTTCTGGCAGAACCACGGCGAGTACAACGACGTGGACCCCAAGAGCATCCAGACCGAGGTGTTCGAGCTGCCGACGACCTGCTTCGCGGAGGACGAAGGCTCGCTCAGCAACTCCAGCCGCTGGTTGCAATGGCACTGGCCGGCGCAGGACGCCCCGGCGGAGGCACGGCCCGACATCGAGATCATGGCGGCCCTCCACCTGCGCATCAAGGCGCTCTACGAAGAGGAAGGCGGCGCGTTCCCCGACCCGATCCTGAACGTCAACTGGCCCTACGAGATCGAGGACGCCCCGCGCCCGGACGAACTGGCGCGGGAGATCAACGGCTACACGCTGGCGGACATCAAGGACGCGAGCGGCGCGGTCATCCCCGCGGGCAAGCAGGTGGACGGCTTCGCGCAGCTCACCGACGACGGAACCACGGCCTGCGGCTGCTGGGTGTATTCCGGCTGCTTCACCGAGAAGGGCAACCAGATGGCCCGGCGGGACAACACCGACCCGGGCGACCGCGGCATCGCGCCGAACTGGGCCTGGGCGTGGCCGGCGAACCGCCGCATCCTCTACAACCGCGCCTCGTGCGACCCCCAGGGCAAGCCCTGGGCGGAGCGCAAGAAGCTGATGGAGTGGAACGGCACGCGCTGGGTGGGCTTCGACGTGCCGGACTACGGCCCGACGGTGGCGCCGGACAAGAACGTCGGCCCGTTCATCATGAACCCGGAAGGCGTCGCCCGGCTGTTCACCCGCGGCCTGATGCGCGACGGCCCGTTCCCAGCGCACTACGAGCCGTTCGAATCGCCGCAGGCCAACCTGATGGCGCCGAAGATCCGCGGCAACCCGGCGTCCCGCATCTTCAAGCGGGACCTGGCGCAGCTCGGCGACGCCAAGGACTACCCCTACGCCGCCACGTCCTACCGCCTGACGGAGCACTTCCACTTCTGGACCAAGCACGCCCGGGTGAATGCCATCCTGCAGCCGGAGTTCTTCGTCGAAATCTCCGAGCAGTTGGCGGCGGAGAAGGGCGTCGGCCGGGGCGACTGGGTGCGGGTGTGGAGCCCCCGCGGCTCGCTCAAGGCGAAGGCGGTGGTGACCAAGCGGATCAAGCCCTTGATGTGCGACGGCCGCGCCGTGCACGTCGTGGGCATCCCGCACCACTTCGGCTTCACCGGCTCGACCAAGCCGGGCTTCGGCCCGAACTCGCTGACGCCGGTGGTGGGGGACGCCAACATCGAGACGCCGGAATTCAAGGCGTGGCTGGTCAACCTGGAACGCACCACGCCGCCTGCGGCGCCGGTCGCGTAGGGGAGGGGGGAGCATGGCAGACTACACCTCGCTGGACATCGTCCGGCGCTCCGCCTCCACCGACCAGCCGCCCGACGTGCGCAGCAAGACGGAGGTGGCGAAGCTCATCGACGTGTCGCGCTGCATTGGCTGCAAGGCGTGCCAGGTGGCGTGCCAGGAATGGAACGACATCCGGGATGGCATCGGCGAGAATACCGGCGTTTATGACAACCCGCACGACCTGTCGGCCAAGACCTGGACGCTGATGCGGTTCACCGAATACGAGCAGGCCGGGGGCGAGCTGGAGTTCCTGATCCGCAAGGATGGCTGCATGCACTGCACCGACCCGGGCTGCCTCAAGGCGTGCCCGTCGCCCGGTGCCATCGTGCAGTATGCCAACGGCATCGTCGATTTCGTCGAGGAGAACTGCATCGGCTGCGGCTATTGCATCAAGGGATGCCCGTTCAACATCCCCCGCGTCTCGCAGGAGGACCGCAAGGCCTACAAGTGTACCCTCTGCTCGGACCGCGTCGCCGTCGGCCAGGCGCCGGCCTGCGCCAAGGCCTGCCCGACCGGCGCCATCATGTTCGGCACCAAGGAGGCGATGATCGAGCAGGCGGACAGCCGGGTCGTGGACCTGCAAAGCCGCGGGTTCGACAAGGCCGGGCTTTACAACCCGCTCGGCGTGGGCGGCACGCACGTGATGTACGTGCTGCACCATGCGGACAAGCCGGAGATCTACGCCAACCTGCCGAACAACCCGCGCATCTCGCCGCTGGTGAACTTCTGGAAGGGCGG
>CAXUIQ010000391.1:0-1894 GCA_964250815.1 uncultured Acetobacteraceae bacterium | reverse complement strand
TGCGGTTCTGGCGGCTGAACCTGCCGAGCCGGGACGACATCACGTGGATGCTCCACATCGGCGACATCGTGCAGAACCGGCATGACCGGCTGCCGCCCATCGGCAAGTACAACGCCGGGCAGAAGGGCGTGTTCTGGTCGCAGACGGCGCTGATCCTGGTGATGTTCCTGAGCGGCCTGGTGATCTGGGACCAGTACTTCTTCAGCTACACCGGCATCGAGCAGAAGCGCTACGCGCTGCTGGTGCATTCCCTAGCCGCCATCGCCGCCATCGCGATCATCCTGGTGCACATCTACGCCGGGCTGTGGATACGCGGCACCAGCCGGGCGATGATCCGCGGCAGCGTGACCGGGGGCTGGGCGCGGCGCCACCACCGCAAGTGGTTCAAGCAGGCCACCCTGAGCGGGGACGTGCACCGCGACGCGGGCCACGGCTGACAAGGATGCCGCGGAACCGTCGCGAGCCGCCTGGCCCGGCAACCGGGCCGGGTTCCAGCAGCGTGCAGCCCGATCCGTCCCGGGTCGGCGGGGTCGCGGAAGCGCCCTTCGTGCGCTTGCCCGATCCCGCGCCCCTGTTTTCCGCCCGGGCGGCGCGGCTGCGCGCCTTGGCGGAAGGACACCTGCTCGGCGACTACCTGCGGTTCCTGGCATGCGTCGTGGATGCGCAGGCTGGCGCGGTTGCGGCGCTTCCCACCCCGGCGCCGGTTCCCGCCGCGCGCCTTGCCCTGGCGGTCCAGCACGCGATGCCGCCGCTCGGGGGCCAGCCGCTGCACGGCAATGCGGACTTCGCCGCGACGCTCGCTTGGATGCTGGACCGCATGGACCTGTCCGGCGCGCCCGAGGCCGCGCAATCCGCCCTGGCCGCCGTGCGGGCGATGCCGGAGGACGAGCGCGCGGCGCTGGCGTCCGGCATCATGGAAGGCGCCTACCCCCTCGATCGCGTGGCCGAAGCGCTGTTCGTCGCGGCGGCGCTGCAAGTCCACCTGGCGTGGCAGGCGGCCCAGCTTGACGGCACGTCCGTGCAGCCCTCTGCGGACGGTGTTTGCCCGGCTTGCGGCGGCGTGCCGGTCAGCAGCCTGGTGGTCGGCTGGACCCAGGCCAGCAAGGCGCGCTACTGCGCCTGCTCGCTGTGCGGGACGCTGTGGAACCATGTGCGGATCAAATGCACCGCCTGCGGCTCCACGGACGGCATCGCCTACTACACGGTCGAGGACGGGTCCAAAACGGTCGGCGTCGAGACCTGCACCGCCTGCCGCTCCTACATCAAGCACATGCAGCAGCACGAGGAGCGCGACCTCGACCCGGTGGCGGACGACGTTGCCACCTACGCGCTGGACCTGCTGGCGCGGGAGCGGGATTTCCGCCGGTCCGGCATCAACCCGCTGTTCCTGACCGGCTGACGCGGTGCTCCGCGGCCTGCGTGACCGGGTGCGGGCGCTGCTGCCGGCACAGGCGCAGTTGGACCGCGCCCGCACGCTCAGCCGCGCCGGGCGCATGGCGGAGGCGCTGGCGATCTGGACGCCGCTGGCCGAGGCGGGCGTGGCGCGGGCGCAGACCAACCTTGGCGCCTGCTACGCCACGGGGACCGGCGTGCCCGTCGATCTCCATGCGGCCCGGCGCTGGCTGGAGCGCGGCGCGGAAGGCGGCGACACCCTGGGCCAGCGCAACCTCGGCGCCTTGCTGCTGCCGCACGACGCCGCAGCTGCGGCCGGCTGGTTCCGGCGGGCGGCGGAGGGGGGCGACGCCGAAAGCCAGGACCAGCTCAGCCGCATGCTGCTGGCCGGCGAAGGCGTGGCGCAGGATGCGGCCGAAGCCCGGCGCTGGGCCGAAGCGGCGGCGCAAGCAGGGGTCGCCGCCGCGGCGGCCCGCCTGGGAACGATGTGCCACGCTGCCGC
>CAXUIQ010000390.1:0-4404 GCA_964250815.1 uncultured Acetobacteraceae bacterium | reverse complement strand
GGCGGGCCAACTACCTCTCGGTGATGACCTTGGAGGCGCAGGCCATCGCCCGCGCCTGCGGCAAGAGCCACCTGCACAATCTGGAGCCGGAAGACTTGGTGGCGCTGACGATGGAGGCCGCCGCCATGGCGCGCGTGCCGCTCGCCGGGACGGACTGGTATCCGGGGAAAGCCGGGCTCTAAGCGAGAGGGTCAAGCAGGACAAGCCTGATAGCGGGAGCGAGGAAGATGGACACCGTAGTCGCCGACGTGGAGGTCACGAGCGAGCAGCTCTCGGACAAGGCCGCCGACCTCGGCATCAAGTATTTCCTGATCTCCTACGCCGACCTGCTGGGCACGCCGCGCGCCAACCTGGTGCCGGCGGCGGCGCGTGCGGGAATGCCGCGTTGAGGGGGGGGGTTGGCCGGGGTCGCGGGGGGGGGGGTTTGGGGCCCCTGCCCGCCGCGCGTTGCGGGGGGGCGGCTGAATCGGCCCATCAAATCAAGCTAGTGCTTTGGCACATGCCAAAGCACTAGATCCGCCGCGTCACCAGCAAGGCGACCACGACCAGGACGAGCACGCCCACGATGCCGCCGGGAAAGGCCGACAGGTCGATGTCGAACACGGTCAACTGCCCAAGGCTCACGAGCAGGACGACGACGATCAGGATGATCAGGGTCACCATGGCCGGGCCATTGTGCCGATATGGCTGAAATCATCAACCTGCGGCGCGCCAGGAAACGCTGGGAGCGCGAAAACGCCGAGGCGGCGGCGCAGACGGCGCGGGCCGTCCATGGGCGCACCAAGGCGGAGCGCCTAGCGCAAGAGCAGGCTGGTGCCGTGCGGGAGCGTCAGCTTGACAACGCCCGGCTACCCGGCCCCGCCCGGGACGGTGAACCGCGCGAATGACCGCGCCAGCACCTCGTAGATCGGACGCTTGAAATCGACTGCCAGGGCCGGCAAGTCGGCCAGCGGCGCCCAGCGCCATGCGTCGAACTCCGGGTGCGGGTCGAGGTCGAGGCGCACGTCCTCGTCCCGTCCATCGAAGCGCAGGGCGAACCAGCGCTGCTTCTGCCCGCGGTAGCGGCCGCCCAAGGCGCGGCCCAGCAGGTGCGGCGGCAAGTCGTAGGTGAGCCAGTCCGGATGCTCGCCGATCACCGTGGCGGCGCCGGTGCCGATCTCCTCCTCCAGTTCGCGCAGCACGGCGGCGCGGGGGTCCTCCGCCTCGTCGATGCCGCCCTGGGGCAACTGCCAGCCGCCGGGCGCGCCCTCGGCGTTCGGCAAGTCGGCACGCCGGGCGACGAAGACCAGCCCGGCGGCGTTGAACAGCGCCGCGCCGACGTTCGGGCGGTAGGGCAGATCGGTCATTGCGCAGCCTCCATGGCCAAGGCGCTGACGGGCACGAGTTCGTAGCCGCGCTTCTCGACCTCCCGCGTCCACGCGGCAAGGCGCTCGACCGTCACCGGGCGGAGCGGCCCGGCCAGGCCCAGGGCAGACCCGTGGTCCCGTGCCGCGCGCTCCAGCAGGATGAGCTTGGCCTCGATGTCGGCGCGGGTCGGGGGATCGTCGATCACCACATCGACCGTCCGCCCGACGCCGGACGGGGCCGGGGCGCCGGGGCGCGGATCGACGTAGAGCAGGCCGCGCCGGGCCGTCTCGTCCAGCACGAGGCTGAAGCTGCTGCCCTGCTCGGCGAACCGTTCCCCGCGCAGCCCGTCCGAAGCGCCGGTCAGGCCGACATAGCCTTGCAGGCGGCTCATCGCCCATTCCAGGTTCTCGCGGTTCGTCGCCGGCGGGTTCCCGGTCAGCAGGGAGCGCGGCCCGGCGTCGTTCCAGGGATAGTTGCTCGCCTCCATCGGCACGGAAGCCAGGATCTCATGGCCATGGCTGCGCGCAGCTTCCAGCAAGGCTTCCGGGTTCGGCGTGTAGGCTGAGAACGCAAGCGAGACGGTGCCGGGCAGCCGGTCGATCGCAATGCGGCTGTCCGCGGCGGCAAGCCCCATCCCGCCCAGGAGAAGCGCGATCCGGGGCCGCGCGCCGGGTGGAGGGGCCGGCCGGCGATACGCCAAACGGGGCAACCGCCCGTCAGCGCCGATGCGCGGCAGGGTCGCGGTCGGAAAGGCGCGGGACGGCTCCAACAACGCCGGGTCGGGTTCGGCGATCTTGCCGTCCCATTCCGGCTTGACGGACGGCAAGGACGCGACCGGCGTCGCCACCAACGCCGGGCGGCGGACTGGACCCAGGACCTGCAAGGTGGCAGCACCTGCCGACGCGATGAGCAGCAGCCCGACCCAGAACCACGCCAGGCCACGCCAAGCGGCTGGCCAGCGCGCTGGTATGAGCCTGCCGGGTGCCCGTTCGCGGCTCAGCGCGCGGCGCGGCGCTGTGTCGCCATGGCGTGCAAGACCACCAGGCCCTCCTGCAACTGGAAGTCGGTATCGGACTTCACCGGGTCGAACGCCGGGAAACCTTCCGGCGGCAGCTTGGGGATGTCCTTGGCCACTGCGGGCAGGTCGGTGCGGGCCGGGGGCGTCGCCGGCTGCGGCGTGCCACCCTGGTTGCGGAGCGCCTTGTTCAGGTCGGCCTCGCGCTCCGGCCCGAAGTGCGGCTGCTCGGTGCGGGACGCCGCCACTTCCACGTCGGGCGTGATGCCGAGGCCCTGGATGCTGCGCCCGGACGGCGTGTAGTAGCGCGCGGTGGTGAGCCGCATCGCGCCATTGCCCTGCAACGGCATCACCGTCTGCACCGACCCCTTGCCGAAGCTGCGGGTGCCCAGGATCACCGCCCGGTGGTGGTCCTGCAACGCGCCGGCCACGATCTCCGAGGCGGACGCGGAGCCGCCGTTGATCAGCACGACGACCGGCAAGCCGCCCGTGATGTCGCCGTTCTTGGCATTCCAGCGCTGGCTTTCCTCCGGATGGCGCGACCGGGTGGAGACGACCTCTCCCTGCTCCAGGAAATCGTCCGAAACCGACACCGCCTGGTCCAGCAGGCCGCCGGGGTTGTTGCGCAGATCCAGCACGATGCCGCGCAGGTTGCCGCCCGCCTTCTGCTTGAGGTCCGCGAACGCCTTGCGCAGGCCAGGGTCGGTCTGCTCGTTGAACTGGGTCAGGCGGATGTAGCCGATGTCGCCTTCCAGGTGCGAGCGGACCACCTGGATGCGGATTACCTCCCGCTGCATGGCAAGCTCGATCGGGGTGTTCACGCCGTCGCGCTTGATGGTGAGCTGGATCTTGCTGCCGGCGGGGCCGCGCATCTTGTCCACCGCCTCGTTCAGCGTCAGGCCCTGCACCGTCTGCCCGTCGAGCATGGTGATCAGGTCCCCGGCCTTGACCCCGGCGCGGGCGGCGGGCGTGTCGTCGATGGGGCTGACGACCCGGATGACGCCGTTCTCCGACGTGACCTCCAGGCCCAGGCCGCCGAACTCGCCACGGGTCTGCACCTGCATGTCGCGGAACGACTTGGCGTTCATGTAGCTGCTGTGCGGATCAAGGCCGGTCAGCATGCCGTTGATCGCGTTCTCGATCAGGTCGCGGTCGTTCACCGGCTCCACGTACTCGGCGCGGACCCGCTCGAACACGTCGCCGAACAGGGTCAGCAGGCGGTAGGTCTCGGCCCGGTTGCTGTCCTGCGCGAAGGCATGCCCGATGGGCCAGCCGACGCCGAACACCTGGTCCAAGTAATCCGACGCGGGACCAACCGCGATCCCCGCCGCGAAGGCAGCGCCCAGAAGCAAGCCATTACGAAGCCTCATGCCCAACTTTCCTTTACGCCGCGCACGGCCGACACGGGATACCCTGCCGCAAGCTTAACAGTTCAGCAGCCAGAATGGCTATTGGCTCAAATAGCTATCCGCGCGCCCGTAGGAAGGGGGCCGGGTTCACGGGCAAGCCGTCCCGGCGCAATTCGACGTACAACATTGGCGGCGCAGCCCCCGATTGCGGGTCCCAGCCGGCCATGACGCCGACCGGCTCGCCCCGCTGCACCGCCATGCCCACCGAAACGTCCAGCCGGTCGAGCCGGGCCAGCACGAAGTGGAAGCCCCCGCCGCACTCCACGATCACCATGGCGCCGAAGCTGCGGAACGGCCCGGCAAACGCCACCCGCCCTTCGCACGGCGACACCACCCGCGCCAGCGGCGGCGCGCGGAACGACACGCCCCGGGACGGCCCGGCGTCGGTCGGGTCGCCCCACCCTTGCACGACCGTGCCGGCCACCGGCGTCAGCAACGGCCCGTGCTGCTGCGTACGTGAGTCCGGGAGGCCGGGTCCGGCAGGCCGGGTCAACGCGACCTGACGGCGCCGTGCGCGGGCAGCGGCCTCGTCCTGCCGTTGCCGCTCCGCGCGCAAGGCGTCGTCCCGGGCTTGGCCGGCGGCCCGGGCGCGCTCGGCCTCGATCGCCGCAAGGGCGCTGCGCAGCGTGTCGG
>CAXUIQ010000389.1:0-4421 GCA_964250815.1 uncultured Acetobacteraceae bacterium | reverse complement strand
TGGCGGCGGGCGGCGGGCGCCGGCCCGGCGCCGCCTTGCGCATCGCCGTCCCCGTGCTGCCGCGCATCGCCAACTGCGATGACCTGGACCCGCTGGCGGCCGAGCCGGACGTGGACCTGGCGATGGTCCCGCTCGGCACGCCGCTGCCGGTGTGCGACGTGGTGATCCTGCCGGGATCGAAGGCGACGATGGCCGACCTGGCCGACCTGCGCGCCGCCGGGTGGGACATCGACATCCTGGCGCACCACCGGCGCGGCGGGCGCATCGTCGGGCTGTGCGGCGGGTACCAGATGCTGGGCCGCTCGATTGCTGATCCGGACGGCATTGAAGGTCTGCCGGGCCAGGTGGCCGGGCTTGGGCTGCTGGACGTGGAGACGGTGCTGACCGGCGAGAAACGGCTGACGGAGGCATCGGGCCGGTCCGGCGACGGCGTGGCGTTCCGGGGCTACGAGATGCACATGGGCCGCACCACCGGCCCGGCGACCGGACGGCCAGTGCTGCATTTGGCGGACGGGCGCGCGGATGGGGCCTGTTCGCCCGACGGTTCGGTGCTCGGCACCTACGTGCATGGGCTGTTCGCGGACGACGGGCAGCGCGGCGCTTGGCTGCGCCGGTGGGGCGCGGCGCCCTCGGGGCACCGGCACGACGCGGCGGTGGAGCAGGCGCTGGACCACTTGGCCCAACATCTAGAGGCGCATTGCGACGTGGACCGGCTGCTCAGCCTCGCCTGAGCGCGACCCCGAGCCTGACCTCCGCCCCCCCCCGCACCCCGCGGGCGGGGCGGTCGCGGCCGCGCCCCGGGCCCCGGCCCCGCGGCTCGGCCTCTGCCCGGCCATCGCCCATCCAAGCGTCGTCCACCCGCG
The DNA here is from genome assembly GCA_964250815.1 of uncultured Acetobacteraceae bacterium. Taxonomy (GTDB): domain Bacteria; phylum Pseudomonadota; class Alphaproteobacteria; order Acetobacterales; family Acetobacteraceae; genus CAHJXG01. Next base: position 3,558 of record CAXUIQ010000389.1, on the reverse strand, counting down.
TCTCGCCATAGACCCGCGGCCCGGCGAGCCGCAACCCCAGCGCCCCGGCCATCGCCGCCTCCGGCCAGCCTGCGTTCGGCGACCGGTGCCGCCCAGCGTCCCGCCACGCCGCCCGCCAGGCATGCCGCGCCGACGCGCCGGGGTGCAGGCACGCGGCCAGCACGAGCCATCCGGCCGCGAGGCGGGACGCCGGCAGGTTCACTACGTCGTCCAGCCGGGCCGCCGCCCAGCCGAACGCGCGGTGCCGGGGCGTGAGGTGGCCGATCATGCTGTCGGCGGTGTTGACCGCCTTGTAGGCGGCGATCCCCGGCAGGCCCAGCAGCGCGCCCCAAAGCGCCGGGGCGACGACGCCGTCGGAAAAGTTCTCGGCCAGGCTTTCGATGGCGGCGCGGAGCACGGCAGGCTCGTCCAGGGTGTCCGGGTTGCGCCCGACGATGTGGGCGACGGCGGCGCGCCCGGCAGGCAGGCCGCCCCGGCGCAGGGCGTGGCCGACCGCAGCGACGAAGCTCCAAAGGCTGCGCTGCGCCAGCAGCGTGCTGGCAGCGGCGGCTGTCAGCAGCAGCGACAGCGCCGGGGACAGCAGGGCGGACCCGGCCTGCAACGCCGTCGCCGAGCCGGCGCTCGCGGCGAGCAGCGCCAGGACCGCGAGGGCGCCCCAGACGCGGCGGCTGCGCCCGCCCGACATGTCGCGGTTCCAGGCCTGGTCCATCCGGTCGATCAACGCTCCCGCCCACATCACGGGGTGTCCGATGGCGCGCAGGGCGCCGCCGGGGTATCCCGCCACGGCTTCCAACGCCAGGGCGCAGGCGGTCAGGCCCAGGTTGGAGGCGAGATGCATTGCGCGGGAGCTACCATGGCGGACTCTGGCTTGGCGATTGCCCATGGCGGCGGCCTCATCGCCGCGCGGGCACGGTTCCCCGGAGCGCCGGAGCCGTGGATCGATCTTTCGACCGGGATCAACGCCCTGCCCTACCCAATACCCGCGCTGCCGCCGGGGGCATACCATCGCCTGCCGGAACCCGAAGAGGTGCGGGAACTCGAGGCCGTGGCGGCGCGGGCCTACGGCGTCGCCGATCCCGGCATGGTCGTGGCCGCGCCGGGCACGCAAATCCTGATCAGCCTGCTGCCGCACCTGCTCCGGCCCGGCCGCGTTGCCATCCTCGGCCCTACCTACGCCGAGCACGCGGCGGCCTGGAGGACAGCCGGCAGCACGGTATCCATCGTCGCGGACCTGGCGGCACTGGACGGCGCTCCGGCTGCGGTGCTGTGCAACCCCAACAACCCCAATGGCCGCCGCTGCCATGGCGCCGAGTTGTCCGCGCTGGCCGGGCGCGTCGCCCTCCTGATCGTGGACGAAGCGTTTGCCGATCTGGAAGAACCAGGCCTGAGCCTTGCGCCCACCCTGCCGGCGAACGCGATCGTGCTGCGGTCATTCGGCAAGACCTACGGGCTGGCTGGGCTGCGCCTGGGCTTCGCAGTCGCCGCGCCTCCCATCGCGCGCACGATCCGCAGCGCCTTGGGGCCTTGGGCGGTGAGCGGCGCTGCCGTGGCATTCGGCACGGCGGCTCTTGCGGATGCCGCCTGGCTTGACGGAACCCGCGCCCGGCTGCGAGCCGATGCAACACGGCTCGATGCCTTGCTGACGCAAGCCGGCCTCCAGGTTAGGGGCGGGACGCTGCTGTTCCGGTTGGTGGAGCACGCCGGAGCCGCCGGGTTGTCCGAGCGCCTCGGGCGGTGCGGCATCCTGGTCCGGCGATTCGACGCGGAGCCAAGCTGGCTCCGCTTCGGCATCCCCGGCGGCGGATGGAACCGGATCGAGGCTGCGCTCGCCGGGCCAGCTTAGCCGGTCAGCGGTCCGCCATGCTGGTGATGATCCGGCTCACCATGCCGTAGGTGATCGCCTCCTCGGCGCTCATCCAGTAGTTGCGGTCGGTGTCGCGGGTCACCCGCTCCATCGTCTGCCCGGTTTCCTCCACGATGATGCGGTTGATGCGCTCGCGCATCTTGATGATCTCCCGCGCCTCGATGTCGATGTCGGTGGCCGGGCCGCGCACGCCGCCCATTGGCTGGTGCAGCAGGAAGCGCGTGTTGGGCAGGCACAGCCGCCGCTCCTTCTTGCCGGCCAGGAAGATCAGCGCCCCGGCGCTGGCGACCCAGCCGGTGCCGATCACCCGCACGGGCGCCACGTCATCGACGAAGCGGATCATGTCATGGATGGTGTCGCCGCTCTCGACGTGGCCGCCGGGCGAGTTCACGTACACGTCGATCGGCTTGTCGGAGTCGCTCGCGAGCGCCAGCAGGCGGCCCGTCACGTCGCGGGCGACCTTGTCGTTGATCGCGCCGAACACCAGCACCTTGCGGGTGTTGAACAGCCGGGTCTCAAGCTCGTTGATGGGCGAGGACAAGGTCTTGTTGTCGTCCGGTTCCTTCGTGTCCGGACCCATCGGCTCCGGCACGTCGGGGCCATCGGGGTCCTCGTCGTCGGCATGCGGCGCGAAGCGGTTGAATGCGGCCAAGGTCAGCTCCTGCGAAAGGTCGCGCATATATAGTGCGGATGGCCCGCTGCGACCAATCCCCGGACGGTCGCCCGGGTGACGTCGATCCGGGTGCGCTAATCCAGCGCCCGCGCCCGGATGGTGCCCTCGATGTCGCACAGCGCCGCGAGCGTCGCCGTGCGTCCGGTCGGGCGGCGCTCCACATCCACCATGACATAGCCCAGGTCGCCCTCGGTTTGCAGCACCTGCGCCAGCACGTTCAGGCCGATCCGGCTGAACACGGCGTTGATCTGGCCGAGCACGCCGGGCACGTTGCGGTGGACATGGAGGAAGCGCGGGCGGCCCGGGATGCGCGGCTGCTCCACGTGCGGGAAGTTGACGGCGCCCCCGGTCGAGCCGCTGTCGAGGAAATCCAGCAGCTTGCGCGAAACCTCCTCGCCGATGCGCTCCTGCGCTTCCTCGGTGGAGCCGCCGATGTGCGGGGTCAGGATGACGTTGGGCAGGCCTTGCAGCGGCGTGGTGAACCGCTCGCCCGCCGCCCTCGGCTCGACCGGGAACACGTCCACCGCGGCGCCGGCCAGGCGCCCGGCGCGCAGCGCCTCCGCCAGCGCATCGAGGTCCACCACCCGGCCGCGCGAGTTGTTGATCAGGTAGGCGCCGGGCCGCATGGCCGCGATCTCCTCCGCCCCGATCATGCCGCGGGTCGAGGGCAGGTCGGGCACGTGCAGGGTCACGACATCGCTGCGGGCCAGCAGCTCGCCCAGCGTCGCCACCGATTCGGTGTTGCCGTGGCGCAGCTTGTTGGTGCGGTCGAAGAAGATCACCCGCATGCCCATCGCCTCGGCCAGCGTCGAAAGCTGGCTGCCGATGTTGCCGTAGCCGACGATGCCCAGCACCTTGCCGCGCACCTCGAAGCTGCCGACGGCCGACTTGTCCCAGCCGCCCCCGTGCGCCTCCACGGAGCGCGGGGTGATGCGGCGCAGCAGCATGACGATCTCGCCCATCGTCAGCTCGGCCACGCTGCGGGTGTTGCTGAACGGGGCGTTGAACACCGGGATGCCCA
>CAXUIQ010000388.1:0-4422 GCA_964250815.1 uncultured Acetobacteraceae bacterium | reverse complement strand
GCAGCGCCTCGCCCCCCAGCGCCCGCAGGGAGCCGCGCAGCATCTTGCGCCGCTGCCCGAACGCCGCCGCGGTCAGCCGCTCCATGGCGGCGAACAGCCTGGGCGCGGGCTGCGCCGGGTGCGGCTGCAATCCCACCACCGCCGACCACACCTTGGGCGCCGGCACGAACGCGGCCGGCGGCAGGCGCATCAGCAGCGCGGCCCGGCAGGTCCACTGCGCCAGCACAGACAAGCGCCCATAGGCCGCCGTGTCGGGCGCTGCCGCGATCCGCTCGGCCACCTCCTGCTGGAACATCAGCGTCATGCGCTCCCACGCCGAAGCCTGCCGCAGCCAGCCGACCAGCAAGGGGGTCGCGACGTTGTACGGCAGGTTCGCCACGATCTGCCGCGGCGCGGGCACGAGCGCCGCCAGGTCCGTCCGCACCGCGTCCGCCGCCAGCACCCGCAGCCGCCCGGGGTACGCCGCCTCCAGCTCGGCCAACGCCGCGACCGCCCGGGCATCGACCTCGACCGCGAGCACGCTTTCCGCCGCGGTGTCCAGTACCGCACGGGTCAGGCCGCCGGGACCCGGCCCCACCTCGACGACATGCCGCCCGGCCAGATCCCCGGCCAGGCGCGCGATCCGCCCCGTGAGGTTCGCGTCCAGCAGGAAATGCTGGCCGAGCTTGCGCCGCGCATCCAGCCCGTGCCGAGCGATGACTTCCCGGAGCGGCGGCAGCCCCCCGGCGCCCGGCTGCGGGGCGCCCGGCTGCGGCGCACCCCGCTCCAGCGCGTCAGACCCCGCTGCGCTCGTCCAGCACCGCCCGGCGCCGCAGGTCCCGCTGCAACTGCCGGGACGCCAGCTCCACCCGGTCCGACAGCAGCCGCTGCCCCACCTCTTCCTTGGTCGGCGCCGCCGCGTTCTTCTGCTCGCGCGAGCACACCATCAGCACCGCCGCGCCCTCGTTGGCCACCACCGGACGGCTCGCGACGCCGTCCTTCAGCCCGGACAGCAGGGTGCGCAGCGGCACGGACGACACCGTTTCCAGCCGCACCTCGCCGGGGTCGGACGGGCGGACGTTGCCCACGCGCCCGTTCGCCTCTTCCATGTCCTTGCAGGTCTTGGCGCTGCGGCTGATGCTTTGCGCCTGCTCCACCGCCTTCTTCTGCTGCTCGGTGGGCGCATTGGGGTTGAGCTGGCCCACGAACGGCACGAACACCTGGCGGATGCTCATCACCGTCGCCTGGTCCCGCCCGATCTCGCGCTTGGCGCGCATGGAGATGATGCTGATGCCGCCCGGCACCTCGATCGGGTTGCTGACCGCGCCCGGCGGCATCTCCTGCGCCACGGCGGCCACCGCCGGGTCAAGCTGGTTGCTCCGCACCCAGCCGAGGTCGCCGCCTTGCAGCGCCGTCTGGCTTTGGCTGAACTGCGCGGCCACCACCGGAAACGGGGCGCCGGCGCGGAGCTGCGCGATCACCGTGTCGGCGAAGCGCCGGGCGTCGGCGGCCTTGGCGGGATCGTCGATCGGGATGAAGATCTCGGACACCCGGAACTCCGGCTTGCCGACCTGCTCCTTGAAGATGCGCATCTGCTCGGCCACGTCGGCGTCGCTCACGTCCGCTTTCGCGCCCAGCTCCTCCCGCAGCACCCGCGTCCAGCCGAGCTGCACCCGCACCTGGTCGATCAGCGTGCGCATCGCCACGCCCTGGCCGCGCAGGCTGGCGTTCAGCGCGCCCTTGGGCATGCCGTTCCTTTGCTCGATCTCGCCGATGGCGTCGGCGATCTCCTGGTCGCTCACCCCGATCTTCCGGCGCTGCACCTCCTGCAGCCGCAGCCGCTCGTCCACCAATTGCTTCAAGACCTGCGGACGAAGCCGCGCCAGCACCTCCGGCGTGACCGGCAGCCCGGTGCTCAGCGCGAACAGCTTGCCGCGGTTGGCCACGTCGTCGTTGGTGATCACGTCCCCGTTCACCACGGCGATGATCTGCATGGCGTCGCCCGGCGCTGCCGCCTCGGGCCGTGCCGCCGGGGGCGCCGCGAGCCGGCGCGGCTGCGCCTCGGCGCTTCCGGCAGCCGCCAGCGCGGCGAGCAGGAGCAGGGCAGGTCGATGGGGCATGGGGTTTTTGTCCTCCGCGCGTCAGATGCGGTTCACGCCGAACTGGCCGACCGTCTTGAAGGTGATCTGGAGCAGGACCGAGGTCGCGCCGTTGTCGCCGTTCAGCGAGGTGTACCGCTTGTTGTAGCTCACGTCGAAGATGAAGCACTCGTCCTCGTAGGTCGCATGCACGCCGGCGCTGCTGTACTTCGCCAGTTCCAGGTCGCGCCGCACGTAGGCAGAGGCCCGGTACTTGTCAAACTGCGTGGACGCCGACACCGTGGCCTCGTTCCGGTGCTGGAAGTAGCTCGCCGGGATGGTCGGCTGGTCGTATAGGAAATACGGGTTCACCGCGGAGTAGATATAGCCGCCCGACAGCCGCAGCAGCGGCGTGCCCGCGCTGCCGATCGCGTCGGCGAAGCGGATGTTGCCGTTGCGGTTGTCGATCCGCGTCCGCCCCGTGAGGTCCAGCCACGGCGCCGGGGAGACCGTGGTGCGCGTCACGATGTCGGAGGCCCGGCGCTCCAGCCCCGACCCCACCGGGAAGGTGTCGTCCCGCCGGGTGCGGAAGCTTTCGCCCACCAAGCCGTCCACCTGCGCCGTGCCCACCGTCCAGTTCAGGTGCAGCGCCACGTTGGCCCGCAGACCGCCCTCCAGCCGGTCCAGCCCGGGGAAGCGGTTCAGGCTGAACAGGTTCTGGTCGGTGAAATCGAAGTCCAGGCTGTCCTCGTTCGGGATGTTCTGGTTGCGCCCGCTGCCGGTGTTGGGACCCGCCACCAACTGCACCCGCGGCTCGATCAACTGGGTGCCCCAGCCGTCGCGCACCAGCGGCCAGCGCACGTCAAGCGCCACCTGCGGCTGCGCCCGCGCCGTCTCGGTGCTGCTCGACCGGGCGAAGTTCGGGTTCTGGTCCAGGCTGGTCGCGCTGTAGGCGGCGCTGTCCACCTGCAGCGTCAGCCCGTACACCTCCCCGAACGCGCCTGCGAACGGGCGCTCCCAGTTCAGCGTCGCCGCCGCGCGCTGCGTGTTGGTGCCGATCTGCCGGAGCACGTTGAAGTTCTGCGTGTCGAAGCGCAGCCGCCCGCCCAGCGCGTCCGGCTCGCCGAAGAAGCTGTACTCGTACCGCGGCAGCACATAGGGCAGCCGGTTCTGCCGGATGCTGTCCACCAGGCCCTGGTAGGCGATGCTGTCGAGCTTGGTGTACGCCCCCGTCCCGAACCCCTCGATGTACACCCGGCTGGTCAGCACGTCCGCCCGGTTGTTCACCCGGTAGTCCCGGAGGTAGCGCGACGTGGTCGCCCGGTCGATGTCGAAGCCGTAGCGCCAGGTGTCGTCAAAGGCGAACCGCCCGCGGGCGAAGATGTCGGCCTCGATCTTGCCGAGGTCCCGGCCCACGCCGCCGTTCACGTCCAGCGTGCCGTCGTTGAAGCGGCGGCGGTACTGGACGTCCAGGTTGCCATACTGCTGGCTGCTGAGCGTCGGCGTGATCGTCGCGTCCGACACCCCGTCGATCGCCCAGAAGTACGGCAGCGACAGGAACGCGCCCAGCCGGCTCGACTGCCCGATCCCTGGCACCAGGAAGCCGCTTTCCCGCTTCACCGAAGGGTCCGCGTGCCAGAAGTACGGGAAATACGCCACCGGCACCCCGTAGATGTCAAGCACGGCGTCGCGGTACTCGATCTTCTTGTTCTGCCCGTCCTGCACGCCGTCCCGGGCGCGGATCTGCCACAGGGGCGGCTTGCTCGGGTCGGCAGCACACAGGTTGCAGGTGGTGTACACCACCCGCGACACCTCGTTGATCGCCCCTTCCGTCCGCCGCGCCCCGTTGGCCACCAGCTTGCCGTTCTCGGCCAGGATTGCGCGCATCCCCTTCAGCACGCCGTCGCGCAGGCCCTCCGTGAGTTCCGCATAGTCGCTGAACAGCACCTGCCCGTCCGGCTGCACCATGACCACGTTGCCGGAGGCGGCGGCCACGTTGGTGTTGCGGTCGAAGGTGATCTTGTCGGCCCGCAGCACGTTGTCGTTCTGCCACGCTTCGACGTTGCCGGTCGCCGTGACGATGGCGTTGTCGCGGTCGTACTCCACGTGGTCGGCGGTGAACGTCACCGGATCGGTCCGCGTCAAGGGCTGCGGCGCCACCGTGGGCCGCGCCCGGCGCACCCCGCTGAACTGCGCCCGCGCGTCCGGTGCCGCCAGCAGGCCCGCGGCGGCAAGTCCCAGCAGGGCCAGGCTGCGCAACCCATGGCGGCGCGTCGCGAGGGGAGGGCGGGCGGCAGGCAGCGGGGGGGTGTACATGGCCGGCTGCCGCCGCAACAGCCGCACCCGCCGCGCCGCCGCCGAGCAG
>CAXUIQ010000387.1:889-4432 GCA_964250815.1 uncultured Acetobacteraceae bacterium | reverse complement strand
GGCGAAGCGCCCGGGCAGGTCCAGATGGCCGATGGGCGCTTGGAGCCAGGACAGGTCGGCCGGCCCGGGCGCCGGGACGCCGGCGGCACGGAGCTGCGCCGCCATCTTCTGCCGGTTGGAGGAACCGGCGGGAAACTCCGGGTTGGGGTGCGAGCAGCCCGGCGCCGCCCCCACCCATTCCGGACGCCGCCGCCGCGGGAGCATCCGGAAATAGCGCGCGGTGCGCGACGAGCATTGCAGGTCGTAAACCCGGTCGAACCCCGGCTCCAGGAAATCGCGGCGGACCGCCCACCACGCCGCGAACTCGTGCGCGGAGGGCCGCCGGTCGAGCCAAACCCGGTCGAACCACGGGATCGCCTGCGCAAGCGGTGCGTACGGAGGCGCGGTCATCAGCACAAGCTCGGCCGCCGGGTGGTGGCGGCGCAGCGCCTGGAAGGCGTCGAAGCCCTGGATCAGGTCGCCGAGCGCGCCGTGCTTGATCACCAGGATGCGGCCCTGCGCCATGGCCCCGTCCGTGCTGGATGACCCGGCGGCCCGGCCGCGGCCAACCGTCACTTGCGCCCTTGCAGGAACCCGGCGAAGGCGGCCAGCGTGCTATCGGAGACGTGGTGCTCGATGCCCTCCGCGTCGGCCTCCGCGTCCTCCACCGGCACGCCCACGGCCACCAGCAGCTCCACCACCAGGCGGTGCCGTGCCCGCACCCGGTCGGCGAGCGCCTGGCCCGCCGCGGTCAGGAACACGCCGCGGTAGGGGAGCGCCGTGACCAGCCCTTCGCGCTTGAGACGGGCGATGGTCTTCACCGCGGTCGCGTGCGCGACGCCCATGCGGCGGGCGACATCCACGGTGCGGGCCTCGCCGCCGGTCGCCAGCAGGTCGGCGATCAGCTCGGCGTAGTCCTCCAGCAAGGTGGCCGAGCGGGCCTGCCGCGCCCGGCCGAACCGGTCCGCCTGCGCCGGCTCCTGCGGCATAGGCTCCTGCGGCATGGGCGCCGGGGAGTCCGGCGGCACCGGCGTCTGCTTCACTGGCATCTCGTGTCAGTCCCTGTCCAGGCCGGCGGCGGTCCAAGGCCGCGGAGCGGCGCCGGGTGAGGGCAATGGCGCAAACGAGTCCCATGGGAGGGTGCGCGCCTGCCGTGCGGCCTTGATGCCCCGACGCAATGGTCCCGTCAAACTGCAAGAACGAGCCATGTTGCAGAATATGTAGCGTAGGCTATATCCACCGCGAGCCAACAAGCAAGCGGGATGCGATGAGCAAGGTGCAGGGCCATGCCAGCCTGACCGACCAGACCACGGCCGCGATCCGCGACACCTTGGCGGGGCGCCGCCGCGGCCTGCGCGCGGTGCTGCCGTTTGCCGGGCCGGCGTTCATCTGCTCGGTCGCCTACATGGACCCCGGCAACTTCGCGACCAACATCCAGGCCGGCGCCAAGTACAACTACAGCCTGCTCTGGGTGGTGCTGCTCGCCAACGTCGTGGCCATGCTGTTCCAGGGCCTGTCGGCCAGGCTCGGCATCGTCACCAACCGCAACCTCGCCGAGCTGTGCCGCGACCACTTCCCGCGGCCCGTGGTGTGGGCGATGTGGGCGGCGAGCGAGGTGGCGGCGATGGCGACGGACCTGGCCGAGTTCCTGGGCGGCGCCATCGGGCTGTCCTTGCTGTTCGGCATCTCGCTGCTGTGGGGCATGGCCGTGACCGCGGCCGTGACCTACGGCATCCTGGCGGTCCAGAGCCGGGGCTACCGGCCCATCGAACTGGTCATCGGCGGACTCGTGGGTGCCATCGGCTTGAGCTACCTGGTCGAGCTGCTCCTGGCGCCGCCGGACTGGCGCGCCGCGGGGATCGGCGCCGTGCTGCCGCGCCTTGCCGACCCGGGCGCGCTGACGCTTGCGGTTGGCATCGTGGGTGCCACGGTGATGCCGCACGCCATCTACCTGCATTCCAGCCTGACCCAGGACCGGGCGCCCGCGCGCAACGAGGGGGAGCGCCGGGCGCTGCTGCGCTACTCCAACATCGAGGTGGGCGTGGCGCTGACGATCGCCGGGCTGGTCAACATGGCGATGGTGATGATGGCCGCAGCCGCCTTCCACAACGGGCACGAGGACGTGGCGGAGATCGAGACCGCCTACCACACGCTGGTGCCCTTGTTCGGCGGCGCTGCGGCGGGCGTGTTCATGGTGTCGCTGATCGCCTCGGGCCTGTCGAGTTCGGCGGTGGGCACGATGGCGGGCCAGGTCATCATGCAGGGCTTCGTCGGCTTCCGCATCCCGCTGTGGCTGCGCCGCCTGGTCACGATGGCGCCGTCCTTTGCGGTGGTCGCCTGGGGGATGAACGCGACGCAGGCGCTGGTCGCCAGCCAGGTGGTGCTGAGCCTCGTGCTGCCGGTGCCCATGGTGGCCCTGCTGCTGCTGATGCGCCGTCCGGAGGTGATGAGCACCTACCGCATGGGCCGCGTCACCGGGACCCTGGCGGGGCTTGCCACGGCGCTGGTGCTGGCGCTCAACGCGCTGCTGCTGCTGCAAACGTTCGGGGTGGCGGTCCCGGGCCTCGCCTGACTTGCGGGGCGTGCGGCCATTCCGCCTGCGCACCCGGTTGACGAGGCGGGCTTCGGGTGCTTCATGCCGCTTCCCCTGGATGGCGCGGACACCTTGGTTTTGGACGCAAGCGCGCGGGCTGGCAGATGATGGCCGCATCCTTGCCGGGCCGGGTGCTGGCCGGGCACCCGCGCACCTTCATCGCCCTGGGCGTCGGCTTGGCCGTTTGGGCGCTCCTTGGCGTCGCGGCCCCGGGCTGGCCCGCGCAGAGCCGGGCCATCGCCGCCTGGGATGCCGGCGCCTTGGCGTTCATCGTGCTCGCCGTGCACCTCTTCGCCATCCGCCCGCCCGCGCAGATGGCCGCCGAGGCGGAAGCGCAGGAGGAAGGTCAGTGGACCATCTTCTCCGTCATGCTGCTGGGCACGGTCTTCAGCTACGCGGCGCTTTCAAGCGAGTTCTCCGGCTTGAAGGACTTGCCCCACGTCGAGCGAACCTTGCACATCGCCCTGGTGGCCGCGACCTTGACGCTGTCCTGGCTGCTGACGCACGTCGTGTTCGCGTTCCGCTACGCGCATGAATGGTATGACCTGGACGAGCGCGGCCAGACCAAGGGCGGGCTGGACTTCCCCTCGGACGACCAGCCCGACTACATCGACTTCCTTTACTTCTCCGTCGTGATCGGCATGACGTTCCAGGTGTCCGACGTGCAGATCACCGCCCGGCGCCTGCGCCGCCTCGCCTTGCTGCACGGGATGCTCAGCTTCCTGTTCAACACCGTGATCGTGGCGCTCACCGTGAACATCGCGGCTGGCCTCCTGTAGGCTTCACCCGGCGGGGCCATCCGCGCCCGCCGCTTGCAGGATGGCGGGAATGGCCGCCTTCATCTGGAAATAGCCGCGCGTCGCCCGGGGCCAGGCCGCGTCGTCCCAGCGTCGGCGCACCCGCAGCGTCGCCGGCGGCAGCGCGTCGGCCGAGGGGCCGACCGGCGCCCAGGCGGCCACCACGGGAAGGCC
>CAXUIQ010000387.1:0-879 GCA_964250815.1 uncultured Acetobacteraceae bacterium | reverse complement strand
CCCGGCTCCGCGGGTGCCGCCGGGCAGCCGAAATGCGCCCCCGCCCGGGTCATCGCGTCGGCCATGGCAATCCGGTCGGCCTGCTTGACCTGAGCGACGGCACCCTCGGCGTGGGCCAGCAGCCCGCCCACCTTCACGACCCGCGCCCGGCCGAGCGGCAGGCTTTCGGGATGCAGGTCGTCGAGGTGCAGCAGCAGCGCCACCTCTCCTTCGGGCGGGGCGTCGCCCGGCGGCAGCGGGCGGGCCGGGGGCAGGTACGGCTCCTGGAGGGCAACCGGGTTCTCGTTCAGCCCGGCCGGGTCGTAGCGGCCGTCCGTGTAACGCCGGATGTTCTCCGCCCGCGCGGCGTAGGGCTTGCCGCGCGTGTGCAGCCCGGCGACCCACCGCCAGGACAGCGTGTTGCTCGCCGGGTCGCCGTCGATCAGGTGGCGCATGAAGTGGTCCGCCCCAAGCGCCCAGGGCAGCCGCAAGGTGAAGATCCAGATGGAGGCGAACCACATCCGGGCGTGGTTGTGCAGCCAGTTTGTTTCCGTCAGCTCCCGCGCCCAATCGTCGAAGCCGTCGATGCCGGTGCGGCCCTCCGCCGCACGCTCGAAGGCATGGCGCAGCCCGGCATTGGCGGCCAGCGCGGCGCGGCCCTCGGCGGCCCGGCGCCGGTAGTCGGACCACAGTTCCGGCCGGGCCTCCAGATGGCCCTTGAAGTAGCTGCGCCAGAACACCTCCCCCACGAACCGTTCGGCGTCCGGCCCGTGCGCGGCGAGCGCCGCCTCCGCCGCTTCCTGCTCCAAGACCAGGCGGCGGCGCAGATAGGGCGACACGGCGGCGGTCGCGGCCTCCCGGTCCGGCCCGCGGTCGGTGTTGCGCCCGGCGGCATAGGCG
>CAXUIQ010000386.1:0-4434 GCA_964250815.1 uncultured Acetobacteraceae bacterium | reverse complement strand
AGGCTTGCGGTGCCATGGCGGTCGTCCTTGCGGCAGGGCGGGCGTGCGGCCGGGTCGCCGGCCGCGTCCCGGAATGGGCCTGCAACGGCGTTGGGTCACGCCCGATCCGGGGATCACCGAAGTTTGCGCGCCGGCCCGGGCTGCGCTGGCCTGAGCAAAGCGGTCCCGCCGAGGGACCGGGCGGAGCAACTTAACTTATGGTGTTGTCGCCGTGGACGAAAACGACGCATCAGGCTTGCGGCGGCCCAAGCCGCGCGCAAGGAGGGCGAAGCAGGAACGGCGGCGCCTTGGATGTCCGCTTCGGACCCGGACCGTCCGTCCTTCCGCGGCTTGCGGCGGCAAGCACCCATGTCGGCAGGAGCACAGCTTGGCCTTTCCGGAAATGAGACCATCCGTTCGGCGCAACCGCCCGGGGGAGCTGGGCCGACGGTCGGCGCTGCGCCTCGGCACGGCATCCGCGCTCCTGTCCGCCGCCGCGCTTGCCGACATGGCCACGGCGGACGCCTTCGCCGCCCCCTCGCCGCCGGACCAGCCCAGCTTGCCGCAGGACATCAGGTCGCAGATGCGGCACGAGGAGGCTTGGGCGTTCTTCCGGTCCGTTTACGACAGCCTCGACCTGGCCGACGTGCAGGGGTTCCTGTCGCATTGGCTCCAGTCGGACCTGCTCGTGTTCCAGGACGCGACCATCGGCACCAACCTGCAGGGCTACCAGCAGTTCGCCGGGGGCTTCGCCGGCCTGCTCGGGGCGTTCGGGGGCGTGCTTGGCCCTGGGCGGTCCTCGAAGATCTTCCGCGTCGCCGGCGACCTGCGCTACGGCGCCGTGGTCGAGCACGTGTTTCCCCGGAACACCTTCTTCTCGTCGAACGGCATCACGATCCAAAGCGTGATCGACATGAGCGGCGGGCTCATCTCGCGCAACGTCGATCACTGGGATTCGCGCGAACTCGGGCAGGCGGACATCACCGGCGGCGGCTCGACGGGCGGCGTCGCCGTGCCGTTCGGGGCCGTCCACCCTGGCGGCATCCCGCTTTCGGCGCCGCCGCCCGCGCCGCCCGGAGACATCGCCCTCGCGTCGGGCGTCGATGGCCGCGCGTCGGCATCGCCCGCGATGATCGGCTTCGTCCAGGAGTTCACCGACGCCCTGCGCCAGGGCAGCGTCGGCGACGTGCTGGGGTTCTTCACCGAGGATGCGCTGTACGTGAACCCGGTCATCCACCAAGGGCCGCCGTTCTACGGGAACTTCGACCAGACGATCCAGGTCAGGGGCCTGCGCCTGCTGCGGCTGCTTTTCGGGGCGGTGCTGGACCTCCTGCCGGATGCCCGGGGCGCGGCGCCCGTCCACGTCGTCGGCAGCCTGGCGGGCGGCGGGTTCGAGTGGAAGGCGGGCGGACCCTATGCGCAGACCGGCCTCGACCGGAGCGGCCTCGTCGGAAGCACCGCGCTGGAGCTTTCGGGACGCAGGATACGGCGGATGTCGGTGAAGTTCGACACCTTCCAGATGCCCGCCGCCCTTTACGACCAGATCAGGGCGGAGCTGCTCGCGGCGGGCGTGGCCGATCAGGCGCCGTAGGCCGGCGGGACGGGACCACCGGGGCCGGCCGCGCCCTAAGCAGGCTTGTCTGGACGCATCATTCTACCGGCGGAGCGTGGCACACTCCGCCGATTGATGCTCAGCGGCCGAGCAACCGCCTGAGCAGCCCTCCCGGAGCCGGCCTGGGCGCCGCCTTGGCCGGGAGGCCCGGCCAGTCGGCGTAGTTGATCCGGTGCTCCTCCTCCGCGGTCAGCGGCGGCAAGGGCTGGTCGCGGCGGCGCCCGACGAGGGCGGTGTGGTAGTTCGGCAGCACGCCCTGCCGGGTCAGCATCTGCTCGATCAGGATGATCAGCCGCGCCACCGTCTGGTCCTTGGGATCGGACCAGTTGAAGTTCGGCAGGATGCCGGTGAAGAACGGACGCATGATCGCGCCGCCGTAGTCCTGCCGGTGGATCACGTCGAACCATTGGTAGGTCAGCGGCAGGATGCGCGACGCGTGGACGCCCTCCGACGGGTCGTGCCCCATCATGAACTCAAGCGACGGGCGCGGCACCATCGTGCGGGTGTGCTTCGCCAGCACGTCCCAGCGGTATTGCGGGGCGAGGCAGTCGTTCACCTCGTCCATGGCCGCCAGCACTTCCGGCTCGTACATGTGGTGGTCGGGGCCGATGTACTCGTCGAACCACAGGAGGCCGCCGGGCTTCAGCACCCGGTGCATCAGGGCGTACATGTCCTCGATCTCGGCGAAGTGGTGGATCGCCGCCTGCACGAACACCGCGTCGAACCCGGCGTCCGGCAGGTCCTCCGTCAGCACGTCGCCGCAGCGCAGGTCGAGCCGGGCCGCGTATTCCTTGCCCGCCACCCGCGCCCGGGCGCCCTCGATGGCGGTGCGCGACATCTCGTAGGCCGTGACGTGCTGGGCGTGGCCCTGGGCGACCAGGTACTCCTCCAGGAACGCCATGCCCGACCCGATGGCCAGCACGCGGGCGGGCGGGGGCGCGAAGAACCGCCGGGCGATGCTGTCCACCGACCAGCCGTCGAGCGACCCGGTCAGCGGCTTGGCGACGGCGTGCTGGTAGAGGAACTTGTGCTGGGTGAAGTCGATCGGGTCCCCCTCGATCACCGCCTGGGACCCGACGTGCTCCCCCTTCTCGTAGCGCTCGTCCCAGATCGCGGTGGCATCTGCGGCGGGCTTTTCGGCGTCCATGCTCGTGTCCTGTGCCTAGCGTCGTTCTACGGCACGTTCTAACGCCTCTTCAGCGCCCGTGCACCATCAAGCCCGGCGGCAGGGTGGACAGCAAGGCCTCGAAGTAGGGGACGGTCCGCCGCAGCCCCTCGGCCAATGACACGGCCGGCTCCCAGCCCAGCGCCGCCTTGGCGTAGCCGATGTCCGGGCGGCGCTGCTTGGGGTCGTCTTCCGGCAAGGGCCGGTGGATGATGCGGGACTGCGACCCCGTGAGGTCGATCACCTTCTGCGCCAGCTCCAGGATGGTGAACTCCCCGGGGTTGCCGAGGTTCACCGGCCCGGCGATCCCGTCCGGGCTGTCCATCAGCTTGACGAAGCCGTTGATCAGGTCGTCCACGTAGCAGAACGAGCGGGTCTGCTGCCCTTCGCCGAACACCGTGATGTCCTGGTTGGTCAGCGCCTGCACGATGAAGCTCGACACCACGCGCCCGTCGCGCGGATGGGTGCGCGGGCCGTAGGTGTTGAAGATGCGGGCCACCTTGATCCGGAGCCTGTGCTGGCGGCGGTAGTCGAAGAACAGCGTCTCGGCGCAGCGCTTGCCCTCGTCGTAGCAGGAGCGCGAGCCGATGGGGTTGACGTGGCCCCAGTAGCCCTCCGGCTGCGGATGCACGGAGGGGTCGCCATAGACTTCGCTGGTGGACGCCTGGAAGATCTTGGCGCCCGTGCGCTTGGCCAGGCCCAGCATGTTGATGGCGCCGATCACGCTGGTCTTGGTGGTCTGCACGGGGTCGCGCTGGTAATGGATGGGCGACGCCGGGCAGGCGAGGTTGTAGATCTCGTCCACCTCGACGAACAGCGGAAAGGTCACGTCGTGGCGCATCAGCTCGAAGTTGCGGTGGCCGTGCAGGTGGGCGATGTTGCGCGGCGTGCCCGTGAAGAAGTTATCGACGCACAGCACGTGGCACCCGGCGTCCAGCAGGCGCTCGCACAGGTGCGACCCCAGGAACCCGGCGCCACCCGTCACGAGCACACGACGTTCGAGATGCAATGAACCGCTCCTGGTTTCGATGCAGGGTTGTTACCGCGGCGCGGCGCCGTGGTAAACTGCCCGCCCGCTCGCGGCGCCCGCTTGCAGCGCCCGTCTGGTCCTGCGGCCGCGGGTGTGCCATGTTGCGCCGCGCTAATGAAACCGCTTGGCACGCGGGTTGGCCGGGAGACAGGGTTTGCGCATTGCGATGATCGGCGGCGGCTACGTGGGGCTGGTGTCCGGCGCCTGCTTCGCCGACCTGGGCGTGGAGGTGGGCGTCGTGGAGTCGGACCCCACGCGCCTCGCCGCATTGAGCGAGGGCCGCATGCCGATCTACGAGCCGGGCCTCGACCGGCTGGTGGCGGAGAACGTGGCCGCCGGGCGCCTCGGCTTCAGCGGCGACCTGGCCGCCGCCGTGGCGGGCGCGGAGGCCGTGTTCATCGCCGTCGGCACGCCCGCGCGCCGCGGCGACGGCCACGCCGACGTGTCCTATGTCAACGCCGCCGCCGAGCAGGTGGCGCGCGCGCTCACCGGCTACGCCGTGGTGGTCACCAAGTCCACCGTCCCCGTCGGCACCGGGCGGCGCATCGCCGGGATCATGCGGCGCGTCCGCCCGGACCTCGAGGCCGATGTCGCGAGCAACCCCGAGTTCCTGCGCGAAGGCAGCGCCATCGGCGACTTCATGCGCCC
>CAXUIQ010000385.1:0-4438 GCA_964250815.1 uncultured Acetobacteraceae bacterium | reverse complement strand
ACCTCGTTGCGGCCGAGGTTGAAGATGTAGGTGTTCCAGTCCTGGTGGAAGCCCTCGCGCGGGTCGGCGTGCTCGTAGAGCGGCGTGCCGTCGAAGCGGGCGAGGCCGTGCGGGTCGGTCGGGAAGTGCGCCGGCACCCAGTCCAGGATCACCCCGATGCCCATCAGATGGCAGCGGTCCACGAAGCTCGCGAAGGCCTCGGGCGGGCCGAGGCGGGAGCTTGGCGCAAACTGGCCGAGCGGCTGGTAGCCCCAGGACCCGCCGAACGGGTGCTCCATGATCGGCAGCAGCTCGACATGGGTGAAGCCCATGCCGGCGCAGTACGGCGCGAGGCGGTCGGCCAGCGCCGCCCATCCGGCGCCGCCCTCAAGCCCTGCCGGCAGCCAAGACGCAGCATGGACCTCGTAGGTCGAAATCGGCGCGGATGGCGACTGCGCCGCGGCCCGGCGCTGCATCCAGGCCGCGTCGGTCCAGCGCCACTCGGCCGCCGTCGCCACAATCGAGCCGGTGCGCGGCGGCAGCTCGGCCGCCCAAGCCACCGGGTCGGCTTTCTGCGGCAGCAGATCGCCGCCGGGGCCGAGCAGCTCATACTTGTAGATGGTGCCGGTGCCGATGCCCGGGATGAACAGGTCCCAAACGCCGGCTCCGGCATGGCGGCGCATCGGATGGCGCCGCCCATCCCAGAAGTTGAAGTCACCCACCACTGAAACGCGGCTGGCGTTCGGCGCCCAAACGGCGAAGCGCACGCCGGGAACGCCGTCCATCTCCGCCGGGTGCGCGCCGAGGACGTGGCCGAGATTGCGGTGCCGGCCCTCGCCCAGCAGGTGCAGGTCGAGCGGCCCGAGCGTTGGGGGGAAGGCGTAGGCGTCGGCCGTCCTGTACGGGCCGAGCGGCGTGTCGAACCGCAGGTCGTAGGGCACGCGCGCCGGGATGGCGCCGGCCCAGAACCCGTCGGGATGGAGGCATTGCAGCGTGCCGAGGACCTGGCCGTTGGCGCGGTCGATAACCGCGCCCCCGCTGGCGCCCGGCAGGAACGCCCGGCCGCTGCACCCGTCCGGGGTCTCGTGCGGGCCGAGCACCGCGAACGGGTCGCCATGCCGGCCGCCGACGATGGCTTCGACCGCGCCCGGATCGGGCATGCTCACGCCGTGGCCTCCAGCGAGAGCAGCCGCTCTGCGATCCGATATAAGCCGCCCAACGGAATGCCGATCCAGGTCGGGCGGTTGGCCGCCTCGTACTTGATCTCGTAGGCAGCCTTTTCGAGCAGGAACAGGTCGAGCAGCGCCGGCTCCGCCTCGGGAGGCACCCAGCCCGGCTCGGCGGCGGCGAGCACGGCACCGTAAGCTTCCAGGAACGAGGCCGAAGCGCGCTCCCGGAACTGCTGCAGGATCGCCTGGCGCCGCTCCGTCGCGGTTTCCGACGCGGCCACCCGGCCCGGCGCCGCGGCGGCGGCCGCGTAGTCGAAGGAGCGCAGCAGCCCCGCCACGTCGCGCAGCGGGCAGGACTTGGCCCGACGCTGCTCCATGGTGCGCGCCGGCTCCCCCTCGAAATCGATGATGAAGGCGTCGCCTTGCACCACCAGCACCTGCCCCAGGTGGAAGTCGCCGTGCACCCGGGTGTTCAGCGCGCCTTGGCCCCGCTGCGCCAACCGGGCGGCGGCTTGGGACAGGGCCTCCGCGTGGTCCAGAAGGGTTGCGGCCTGATGGGCGGCGACCGCGTCCGGCCATTCCTTCACGTCGCGGAGCATCCTCACGGCGCTTTCGATCTGCTCCACGGCTCCGGCGGCCCATTCGGCGAGGATCGCGTCGTCCACCGGGTCCGGGCGGAACTCGGGCCGCTCCGTCGGCTGCGAGAGCGCCGCGTGCAGCTCGCCGAGCCGGGTGCCGATGTTGCGGGCGAACACCTCGTAGGCGGCGAAGATGTCGGTCGCCTCGGCCTCCAGATCCTGGCCGCCCATCGCCGGGCCGACCAGCGCCGCCTCCTCGACCACCCGGGCGAGGTAGTCGAGCGTGTAGGTCCAGCCGTCGCCCTGGTTGCGGACGAAGCCCTGGGCAAGTCCCACGGTGTGCGGCGTGCCGTCGGCATCGACTCGCACCACTTCGCCGAACAGCGGCGCGGTGTTGCCGAAGCCGCGCTCGGTCAGGTAGCCGGTCATCTCCGCCTCCGGATGCACCCCGGCCAGCACGCGGCGCACCAGCTTCAGCACCAGCGCATCGCCCACGATCAGGGAGGAGTTGGACTGCTCCGCCGAAAGGCGGCGGATTTCGGCATCGTCGGCGAGCGCGAGCGCCGCCATCCGCGAGGTGGGCACGAAGCGCAGTTCCCCGTCGTCGAGCGGCACCGCCGCGCTTTCCCGGAGGCCGGCGATCATGCCGCGCGCCATGGCGTCCAGCGCGAAGGCGTCGGTCAGGTAGCCGACCCGCGCGCCCCGGCGCACCCGGGTCAGCGCAAGCTGCTGCGCCAGCGCGCCCGCCGTCTCGTCCTCCCAGGCGACGCCGAGCGGAAGGACATAGCGTTCGGCGCGGCCAGGCAGGGCGGCCTCGACCTCGGCGAACATCACGCCGCCGCCGGTGCCGGGCATCGGCGCGGCGTAGGCCAGGCGCACGCCTTCCAGCCGCTCGGTCTTGGAGGCGAACCAGCGGCGCTTGGGCAGGTAGGCCGGCAGCGCCTCCCGCTCCAGCACGGCGCGGCCCTGGATGTTGAGGATGTCGGCGAGGCCGGCGCGCATGACCAAGGTTGCGTACTCCGGGAGCGGTTCCGGCGGGGCCGCGTGCCAGGACGGCAACTGCGCCTCGGCCGCCAAAAGGAACCAGAAGAAGCCATAGGGCGGCAAGGTGAGCAGGTAGGTGAGCTGCCCCACCGGCGGGAACACCGAGCCGCCGACGATATCGACCGGCACCCGCCCGGCGAAGGCCGACAGGTCCAGCTCGACCGCCTGGGCGGTGCGGGAAAGGTTGCTGACGCACAGGATGGTTTCGGTGTGGCCGTCCTCCGCCGTCCATTCGCGCAGGTAGGCGAGGATCTTGCGGTTGCCGGGATAGAGGAAGCGCTGCGTGCCGCGGCCGAACGCCCGGTGGCGGCGGCGCACCGCCAGCATCCGCCGGGTCCAGTTCAGCAGGGAGTGCGGGTTGCTGGCCTGCGCCTCGACGTTCACCGCCTGGAAGCCGTAGTTGGCGTCCATGATCGGCGGCAGCACGAGCTGCGCCGGGTCGGCGCGGGAGAAGCCGCCGTTGCGGTCCATGGACCACTGCATCGGCGTGCGCACGCCGTCCCGGTCGCCCAGGAAGATGTTGTCGCCCATGCCGATCTCGTCGCCGTAGTAGATCACGGGCGTGCCCGGCATGGACAGCAGCAGGCCGTTCATCAGCTCGATCCGGCGCCGGTCATGCTCCAGGAGCGGCGCCAGGCGGCGGCGGATGCCGAGGTTGATGCGGGCGCGGCGGTCGGCGGCGTAGGTGTTCCACAGGTAGTCGCGCTCGCCCGACGTGACCATCTCAAGCGTCAGCTCGTCGTGGTTGCGCAGGAACACCGCCCATTGGCAGTTGGCGGGGATCTCCGGGGTTTGCCGCATGATGTCGGTGATCGGGAAGCGGTCCTCCCGCGCGATGGCCATGTACATGCGCGGCATCAGCGGGAAGTGGAACGACATGTGGCACTCGTCGCCCTCGCCGAAGTATTGCTGGGCGTCCTCCGGCCACTGGTTCGCCTCGGCCAGCAGCATGCGGCCCGGCGCGTAGCGGTCCAGCTCGGCGCGTATCCGCTTCAGGACCGCATGGGTCTCCGGCAGGTTCTCGTTGTTGGTGCCCTCGCGCTCGACCAGGTAGGGCACGGCGTCGAGCCGCAGCCCGTCGATGCCGAGGTCCAGCCAGAACCGCATGATGGAGAGCACGTCCTCCAGCACCGCGGGGTTGTCGAAGTTGAGGTCGGGCTGGTGCGAGTAGAAGCGGTGCCAGTAGTACGCGCCGGCCACCGGGTCCCAGGTCCAGTTGCTGGTCTCGCTGTCGATGAAGATGATGCGGGTGCCTGCGTAGTTCTCGTCGCTGTCGGACCACACGTAGCGCTCACGCTCCGGGCTGCCCGGCGGGGCGAGGCGCGCCGCCTGGAACCAGGGATGCTGGTCGGAGGTGTGGTTGATGACCAGCTCGGTGATCACCCGCAGGCCGCGGCTGTGCGCGGCCTCGATGAACCGCCGCACGTCGTCCAGGTTGCCGTAATCCGCGTGGACGCCCTGGTAGTCGGCGATGTCGTAGCCGTCGTCCCGCCGGGGAGAGGGATAGAACGGCAGCATCCAGATCGCGGTGACGCCAAGCTCCGCGACGTAGTCGAGCTTCTCCAGCAGGCCGCGGAAGTCGCCCACGCCGTCGTTGTTCGCGTCAAAGAACGACTTGAGGTGGAGCTGGTAGATGATCGCGTCCTTGTACCAGAGCGGGTCCTCGAT
>CAXUIQ010000384.1:0-4438 GCA_964250815.1 uncultured Acetobacteraceae bacterium | reverse complement strand
CGTCGAGCGCGCGCAGGATCTCGACCGCCTGCAGCAGGGTCTCGCTGCCGCTGGCCGCCTCGAACGGCAGCCCGAAGAAGGCCGGCAGGTACTGGCGCAGCGTGCCGTAACGGGCGAGCATGGCGTCGAGGTGGCCGCGTGCCTCCAGCCGCTCGTAGGCCCGGCAGGCGATGGCGGCCTCGACCAGGGCGGGTGGGTTCTGGGCATCGCGGAAGGCTTCGACCGTCTGCGCGCCATCGGCCGCGACCAGCGCGTCAACGGCGCCGAGCACGCGGTGCAACCCGTCGCGCGCCCGGCGGCGCAGGGTCTTGCGCTGCTTCTCGACCGAGTTGCGCGCCCGCCGGTTCGTGCCGGTCAGGAACAGGTCGTTCATCTCGACGACCTGGTCGAGCAGTGTCTTGCGGGCCTCGACCAGGTAGCAGGCGACCAGGGCATCGCGCTTCGGTTTGGTGAACCGGCGCAAGTCGCCCGCGTCGTAGCGGCGCCCGAGTTGGCCAAGCTGGCGCACGATCCGGGGATCGAGGTCATCAAGGCCGGCGCCGGCCTCGACCAGCTGCTCGACCAGGCGCAGGCGCACGATGTCGCCCTTGATGGCGGCGGCGCTGGCCGACTTGGGAGCGTCCTTGAGCCGGAACAGGCTGGAGCGGGCGTCGCCGTCCGGCACCTCGACGAGCAGGTCGATGGCCTCGCGCAGGGAAGGCGGCAGCCGGAGCGAGACCGTCTCGTAGAGCTGGGACGTGGCGTGCGTCACCTCGGCCGTGACCAGCCGATCCAGCGTGCTGGTAGCTGGCAGCATGACATGCCAGCCGCGCAGCTTGTCCTCGGCACGGACCAGGAGTTCGGCGGCGGTGCGGCCCTCGATGGCGCCCTGGCGCAGCCAGTGCCGCAGGTCCGCGGCAACCCCGCCGTCGAAGGGGCGCAGGCCAAGGTGGCGCCGGATGCGCAAGGCTTGCGCCCGTTCCGTTTGCGCCCGGCCCGGCCGGTCGAGGAACAGCACCGGCGGCAGGCCGAGCTGACGCGACAGGTGGTTGACGATCCTCATCGGGGCCTGGCGGTAGTCGTCGAGGAAGCGGCCGTGCACGCGCAGCCAGCAGAGCTGGACGGCGAAGCGGCGGCGTCTGCGAAACGCGCAGCGTTTGCGCTGAGGTCGCCGCCGCGGCACTCGGCGGCCACGGCCAGGTCCGCGGGCGTCAGGCTCCAGCGCCGCGCAAGCTCGTCCTCGTCCGGGTCGGCGGAGGCCGGCCGGCGCCGATGCAGCGTTTCGGCGTCCGGGGGATCATCCGTCGACATTGAGGTGCGAGCGCTCCAGGTCGGCCGCGAGGTCGTCGCGCGAGGGTCGCGTGTAGATGGCCGTCGTGTCGAGCGAATCATGGCCGAGCAGGCTGGCGAGCTCGACCAGCTTGCCCGGGTTGTCGCGCAGGAAGCCCAGCGCGAAGGTGTGGCGCAGCGTGTGCGCCGAGACGGCGAGCCGCTTGAGGCGGGCGCGGCGCGCCAGGCTGGTCATGACGGCCTGGACCGTGCGCACGGGCATCGCCCCGTCCCGGCTGCTGGCGAACAGCGGCGCGCCCGCGTCCGGCGCCGGGCGGCGGTCAAGGTGCTGCCGGAGCGCGCGCCGCGCCGTGGCGTTCAGCGGCACGTCCCGGGCCTTGAGGCCCTTGCCGTGGCGGATGCGGACGGTGCCGGAGCGGTCGCCCAGGGTGGCGTCGCCCACCTGCAAGGCGGCCACCTCGCCGACGCGCAGCCCGGCCTGCAGCATGAGCTGCACCATGGCGTAGTTCCGCGCGGCCAGGCCGTGGGAGGACGCGCCCGCGGCGCGCAGCAGGGCGTGGACCTCCGGGTCCGTGAGGCCAGCCGGCTGGCGGCTGCGCTCGGTGCGCACGGGACGGATGTCGAGCACGGAGCCGGCTGGCAGGGCGCCGGTGCCGCGCGCCCAGCGGCAGAGCCGGCGCAAGGCGTCGAGCCGGCGGTTGACCGTGGCGGGCCGGAGGCCTCCGGCGACCATGTGCTGGCGGTAGGCAGTCAGCTCGTGCCCGGCCAGGTGCTCAAGGACGAAAGGGCCGTCATGGACTGCGCGGTGCCAGGCGACGAAGTGGCGCAGGTCGTAGCGGTAGCCGCGCAGCGTCGCAGGCGCCAGGTCGTCGCGCGCCAGGCTGGCGAGGAACGCCGCCATCCAGCTTGGCTCGCCGGGTGCGTCGGCGGGCGTTGCGCATATTGCACGCAATGTCATCCCCCGCGTTAGCACCCTGGTTTGCTGCGTGCAATACAACCAGACACGCGGATGCGTTGCGCCCAATCTGCATTGCACGCCATGGCTGCACGCAACGAACCGCAGACTCGTGCCGTCAGCGGACCAAATGTTGTCGGATCAGGCCCCGAATGGCCGGACACGGCCCAAACAGACCGTTCTTACCGTGCAGTTTTACGCAGATGGGCCTTCCGGCCCGACAAGACCGACTTGCGCGAACCGTGGGACGGACCAGACGCCCACGACCCGAATCGCCGCCTGCCCGATCCCGCCGACCCAGGCCCAGGCTACGACCTGCCTTTCTAGCCGTCCGGCTCGACCAGGCCCGCGCTGACCAGGTTCCGCCGCAGCGTCCCGGCTTCCCGCATCGACCGCCATAGCGCCGTTTCCGGGCCGTCCAACAGCGCATCGGCCGGGGCCGACTCCTTGCAGGCCGGGCAGGCCGCCAACGGGCAGTAGATTTCGCCTGGACCCGCCGACCGGAGCGGGCTTCCGCAGAACCAGCAGTGCATGGCAGCACTGTAGCTCGACCCTCCCCCTTCCGCACCGCTTCGCGGCCCTCCCTTGAAGGGAGGGGGCTGCGCCTGCGGTTTTCTGTTTCGTACGAAACAGGCAGCAGCAGAAATTATGTTGTAACAAAAAATCCTTGCGGCCGGGCAATTTATGTGGTAACATTTATTTAGGAATGAAGATCGAGTTTGACCCGGACAAGGACGAGGCCAACCGCTTGAAGCATAGCGTTCCGCTCGCTGCGGCGGAGCGGATCGACCTTGACCAGGCCGTGAGGTTTGAGGATCGGCGCTTTGACTATGGCGAAACCCGGTTCATCGCCTATGGCCCCATAGACGGGCGGCTGCATTGCGTCTGGTACACGCTGCGCGGCGATGTTGTCCGGGTCATCGGCCTGAGAAAAGCCAACGACCGTGAAAGGAAACGCTGTGAACGACTTGCCTGAAAAGCCTGCCCATATTTCGCAGGAGGCTTGGGATGCCGTGGATGTTCCCGAGGCGACTGACGAGGAGTGGAGCCGCGCCATCCCGTTCAAGGACGCGCACCCCGAAATGCACGCCGACTGGAAGCGCGGGCGGGGCAGGCCCCCAGCCGAACAGCCCAAGGTGCATATTGGCTTCCGCCTCGCCCCCGACGTGGTTGAGGGCGTCAAGGCGACCGGCAAAGGCTACAATGCCCGCGTCGAGAAGGTGTTGCGCGAGGCACTGGCGAACGGCCAGCTTTGAACATGGGTAAGCCGGGAACCAAGATCGAAGGCAAGTGGCTGACCGCTCTACGAGGGTTGCGCATCGAGCGCCACAAGGCTGCAACGAAGCGATGGGTCAAGCGCCGCCTGTCCAAAGCACGGCGGCACCTGAACGGCTGATAATCACCATTGCGGAAATCGCGGAAAGCACTGCTTTCTGGCTATGCTTGAGGCCCACGCACAAACACCAAAGCCAAAAAAGCGGCACTGGTGAGCGTCCCCGACAGCAGCAGCGCGTAGCCAGGTCCGCCGCGATCCAGCACCAGGCTGAACAGCAGAGGCGCACCGCCTTGTAAAATCCGGGACGGCGCAGCCAGCAGCCCCGTCCGCAGCCCGTAGCCGGCCGGGCCGAACAGGGCGAGCGGCAAGGTTCCCCGTGCGACTGTCAGCATCCCATTGCCGCCGCCATGCAGCAGCGTGAACAGGATGGCGGCCGGCGCACCGATCACCGCGAGCAGGCCAGCCGCTATCGGGTGCATCACCGTCGCCAGGCGCGCCGAGACGAGAGGCGATACGCGGCGCAGAAAGCTAAACTCAAACAGCCGCGCCCCGACCTGGGCCGGGCCGACCAGGGAAGCCGCCGCGACAGCCGCGGCCGGCGTCGCGCCGAGAGCTTCCAGCAACCGGGGCAGATGCGCCGCCATGGCCGTTGAGACGAACCAACTGGCGGCGAAGACGCCGGCCAGTACGATCATCGTCCAGGGCACAGCAGTTTGCGCTTCCCCCGCCGTCACCGTCTCGGGCGCAGCCGCCGCCCCTTTTGGCACAAGCAGCCGGTTCAGCGGCAGGCCGAGCAGCAGATGCAGCGCCGCCCAGATCAGGCAGGCCCCGCGCCAGCCGAACGCATCCATGAACAGGGCGCTTGCCGGCCAGCCGACCGTGCTGGCGAAGCCGGCGAACAGCGTAATGCCCGTAATCGCGTTGCGGGCATCGCGGCC
>CAXUIQ010000383.1:0-4456 GCA_964250815.1 uncultured Acetobacteraceae bacterium | reverse complement strand
CGTTTGGACGCCGATCACCCCGCCAACGGGGTTCCTATTCCACGCTTATTCACACTGGTTCTGCCGCGGGCATTGCCACACGTTCTCCTGCAGGTTCAGCTCTGGTGAATACGGCGGCGGCCGGAGCTGTCAGCAGTCCTGCCGCCAGGCCCGCTGCGATGCACGGAACCGAGGCGCCGATGTGTTGGTGCGACAAGTCCGGGCCGGCGTCAGCCCAACGGGCAGAACAGGTCCGCCTGCACGCCGCGGCGACCGTGGCGGCGCACCTCGACCATGCGCGCGTAGGCGCCGCATTGCAGGGTGTTCCGGCACCCGATGGGTGCTGGGCACGCGGACCTGTGTGTCACCCTTACCGGGAGCCTTCGCATCGCGGTAAGTCCGACAGGCTGCCAGGCGCGGGTCAGGGCACGAACACTGCGCGCACGCACCCGTCCGTCTTGTGCTTGAACATGTCGTAGCCGCGCGGCGCGTCCTCCAGCGGGAAGCGGTGCGTCGCCAGGTATGACGGGTTCAGCTCGCCCTTCTGCGCATGCTGCAGCAGGCGCGGCACGTAGGCTTGGCCGTGCTGCTGGCCGGTGCGCAGCGTGATGCCCTTGTTCATGAGCAGGCCCAACGGGAACTTGTCCATCACGCCATACACGCCCATCACCGAGAGCACCCCGCCCTTGCGGCAGGCCAGGATCGCTTCGCGCAGGGCCTGGCCGCGGTCGGTTTCCATGTAGAGGGCCTGCTTGACCCGGTCATAGGCGTATTGCAGCCCCATGCCGTGCGCTTCCATGCCCACCGCGTCGATGCAGGCATCCGGGCCGCGCCCGCCGGTCATCTCCTTCAGCGCATCGGGAACGCTGTCCACCTGGCTGTAGTCGATGGTCTCGGAGCCTGCGTGCTCGCGGGCCATCCGGAGCCGCTCGGGAAAACGGTCAACCGCGATCACCCGTTCGGCGCCCAGCAGGCGCGCGCTCTGCTGGGCCATGAGGCCGACCCCGCCGCAGCCCCAGACCGCGACCGTGTCGCCCGGCTGGATGTTGCAGAAATCGGCGCCCATGTAGCCGGTGGGCGCCGCATCCGAAAGGAACAACGCCTGCTCGTCCGCCACCCCGTCAGGCACCTTGAAGCAATCGACGTCGGCGAACGGCACGCGCACGTACTGCGCATGCGCCCCGGCGTAGCCGCCGAAGGCGTGGGTGTAGCCGTAGATGCCGGCCGTCGGATAGCCGAGCAGCGGCTCCTGCAGCTCGGGCTTGGGATGGGTGTTGTCGCACAACGAGAACAGGTTCTGCTGGCAATACCAGCACTGCCCGCAACTGATGAACGAGGGCACGACGACGCGGTCGCCCTTTCTCACCTTGCGCACCTCGGGGCCGACCTCCTCGACCACGCCCATGAACTCGTGGCCGATCACGTCGCCGGCCTTCATGCTCGGGATGTAGCCGTCGATGAAGTGCAGGTCGGACCCGCAGGTGGTGGACAGCGTGACCCGCAGGACCGCGTCGTGCGGGTTGACGATCTCGGGGTCCTTGACCGTGCCGACGCGCAGGTCGTTCACGCCGTTCCAATAAAGCGCTCGCATGGTGCTTCTCCTGTCGCCGGCTCAGCGCGTGTCGGCGCGGGCGGCGGGCTGGCCTTCGGTGGTCGGGATCTCGCCGGTCTCGACGAGGCTCTTGAAGCGGCGCAGCGCCGTGTCGGCGATCGTGGCCGGGACCAGGCCGCCCAGCAGCTTCGCCGCCGCGTCTCCGATCAGGCCGCCGGGCGGGTCGAAGCGGACGCGGAGCGTGGCGACGGTGCCTCGCCCGCCTGTGGCCGGACGGAAGCGGATCGACCCTTCGCTCGGCACCCGCGCCCCGGGCAGCGACCGCCAGCCGGTCGCCACGCCGGGCTGGTCGCCTGCCGTTTCCGTTTCCCAGTCCAGGCTGTGGCCGAGCGGCCCCGCGACCTGCCACTGCATCGTGCCGCCCTCCGCGGCGCGCACGGCCGCGAACGGCGCCATGACCTGGGCCAGCGTCCCGGGGTGGCGCCACCGCTCATAGAGTTCCTGCGCAGCCTTCCCGATCGTGATCGAGCGCTCCGCCTCCGGTGCATCGCCCGGCGCCCCGGCGACGCGCCCGTCGGAGTCCGTCCTTTCCCGGGCTTGGCCGAGCTGCCGGCCGCATGCCACGTCCACCGCCGTCACGCCGCCGAGGGCCACGAGCGCGAGCAGTGCCCTGCCCCTCTTGGAACTTCCAAGGCCGCCCGCGACGGTGGCGAGATCGAGCGCATCGCCGCCGACCCGTCCCCAGATCCAGGGGGCCGGGTCCTCGGCCATGAGGATGCCGACCCCGGTGCCGATCTCGCGAAGGCCATAGGCTCGCATCAGGCCTTCCTGCCTGCGCAATCCGAGCGCGCGTGTGATGGCGTGCGGCGCGACAATCTCGGCTATCCCAAGCCCGATCGAGAACCAACCCAGGCCCCGGGCCAGGGCGCCGGCCCGCCCTTGCGAGCGGCGACCCCGGTGCGACGGGTTGCTTTGTTGCGAGACTATGATGCCGCCTGCCATGGTGTCCTCACGTCTTTACTGGGCCAGACCGCAACCCTGATGGCTACAAGGTGCGGGTGTTCGGCATTCTCATGCTGAACAGCCCGAGCTGCCCAGCCCGAACTTGCGCGAAATGCGGCGCCGAGCGCAACCCGGCGTCAACGCGGCCCATCACGCCACCGCTTGATCGACAGACAGGAAATCTCACGGTGGAGCGACCATGGTGCAAGGGCCGGATGATTGGTGCCGAAAGATGGGGTGGCGCGGCAGTCGGCCTTGGCTTTGAAGGGCACTGGACGTCCCGGCACGGAACGAGGGCCGCCATCCTACAACGAACAACCTACCGCCGGCAGCCGGTCGGGTTCGCGCAACACGCTGAAGCCGAGGTGGGGATGTTGGCCAAAGCTGTCATGCACGCCCGGGCCTCCGCCCCACCAAGCGCCCGAGCCCTTCAGCCGCCAGCGCCGCTGCCGCCCCGTAAACCAGATGGGCGAGGAAGCCTCGGGCATGGGTGAAGCCCGGGTAGTCCCGGTTGGGGGCGCTCAGGCCGAGGGCCGGCACCACGCCCTCGTCCAGGACCAGCGACATGGCGGCCCCGCTGGCCAGGGCCGCGCCGAATGGCCCCAAGCCACCGTGACGACGCAGGAGGCCATAGACCGGTCCCCATGCCATGCCGATGGCGAAGTGGATCGCCCTGCCCAGCAATGCCACCTCCTGTTGGCTGGGGGAGCAATCCAAGCGTCGGGCGACCTTTGTGGCCGCAACCAGGGACGAGGATGCGCCGGGGCGGACCCGCCTTTCCCGCCGCCCGACGCTGCCCGGCGTCACCCGCTGCAATGGCCCTTGTGCGAGGTTCGTCACCTGCGTCGCCGCCAGCCCGGCGAACAGCCCGACAGCGACGTCGGCCACCAGTGTCCGCGCCTTCCCGTTCCTGGGTGCTTCCAAGGTCATGAAGACCGTAACCGGCCCCCCTACGCCCGGTTTCCGCCCAAGCCGTGTCCAGTTTGGAATACGTGGTCAGACTTCCTGGCCAGGAGTTTCGATGGCCAGGGAGCCGAACCATGGATTTCAAGCTGGATGCTGAAGCGGCGGAGCTACGGCCGCGCCAGCCTTGACCTGCTCCAACGGCACGTCTCGATGATGGCTGACCACGCGAAGCACGGGAGAGCCGACCAGACGGAACCACCTCACTCCCACTCCGGGCCGTTCCGCGCGACGAGCGGCGCGAACTCGGCGGCACTCGCGAGCGCATCTTCCAACGTGGGCACGCGCTGGTCCATTCAGGCACCCCGCCCACGGCACCTGCGGCCGGGCAGGCCAGGACAGCGCACCCCGGCCCCGCAAACCGTATCACTCCATGGTCGGACGGCTGCCTGCGCCCCCGATCCACGGTGCGCGCGGCCTCCATCGGACCTGCGCGACGACGGTCTCTGTTATCGACCGCCCCCAACCTTTTGCGTCCAGACGGAACCACGGCAATCCGGCAAGAGGACGGGCATTGTCGGCAAAATCGACGGGCTTGGGGACGCGCGGACGTGCAATGCATAGGCCCGGGCAGACCTCCGCGGCCAGTGTGGGGCAGAAGGGGGGTGCCGCCCCATAGGCGCGAACTTAAAAGGTTATGAGGACGATCCAGGCCGAGTCCTTTACATCGTTGGGCCAGGAAAGGTTCTGGCCAGGAAGCGTCGCCTTGTTGAATGCCTGAACGAATTTCTGTGCAGCTCAGACATCACGTGGCCTCCTGTCCAAAGGCCGCCAGCTTACCCACCGGATACTGTTGGCGAAGTCGGTTGTTTGTTACTTTCATGCGTCATAGGCTGCATAATAGCAACTGCTTTGCCCAGAAATGCTGAGCATCTATCAGTTTAAGGATCATCGGTTGACGTGCGGAGGCTGAGTGTGATCCGGGGTGCCCCGTTGCATGGGGGTGAGCTTGGATCGTGT
>CAXUIQ010000382.1:1601-4457 GCA_964250815.1 uncultured Acetobacteraceae bacterium | reverse complement strand
GGCGGCGGGGGCCTCCTCCGGCGCAAGCGCCCGCAGCGCGCCGTCCGTGCTGAGCAGGGCGGCGCGGCCATGCCCGGCCACCACCGCCGGCGCGTTCGGGATCAGGGAGGGGCGGGAGGTCGGCATCGGCCGCCTGTGTACGGTCTTGGCAGGGGCGGGGGCAATGCCGGCGCCGGTAATCGCCTCAATTCCGTAGATTCTTCTCGGCAGCCTCCATGCCGAGATTGACCCGGCACCCCCCCATTTCTAGCTTGCAGCCATGCCAGACACCCGACGTGACGCAATCGATCCGATCCCGAGGGCATGGCCGTTCGAGGAAGCGGCGAAGCTCGCCCGGCGCCTCGACGCCAGCGGCAAGGACGCGGCGCTGTTCGCGACGGGCTACGGGCCGTCGGGCCTGCCGCACATCGGCACCTTCGGGGAGGTGGCGCGCACCACCTGGGTGCGCAACGCCTTCGGGACGCTGACCGGCCGGTCGTCCCGGCTGCTGGCGTTCAGCGACGACATGGACGGCCTGCGCAAGGTCCCGGACAACGTGCCGAACCGGGCGATGCTGGAGCGGTTCCTGGGCCAGCCCCTGACCCGGGTGCCCGACCCGTTCGGCACGCATGAGAGCTTCGGCGCGCACAACAACGCCCGGCTCCGCGCCTTCCTGGACAGCTTCGGCTTCGACTACGAGTTCGCGTCCAGCACCGAGTACTACAACGCGGGCCGCTTCGACGCGGCCCTGCGGCGCACGGCGGAGCGGCACGAGGAGATCGTGGCGACGATCCTGCCGACGCTCGGGCCGGAGCGCCGCGCGACCTACTCGCCCTTCCTGCCCATCCATCCCCGCACCGGCCGGGTAATGCAGGTGCGGATCGACGAGGTGGATGCGGCCAGGGGCGCCGTGTCCTGGCAAGACCCCGACACCGGCGAGCGGTTCGAGACCCCGGTCACGGGCGGCGCGTGCAAGCTGCAATGGAAGGCCGACTGGGCCATGCGCTGGCACGCGCTCGGCGTCGATTACGAGATGTCCGGCAAGGACCTGATCGACAGCGTGCGCCTGTCCGGGCGGGTGTGCAGCGTGCTGGGCAGCCCGCCCCCGGTCGGCTTCACCTACGAGCTGTTCCTGGACGAGCACGCGCAGAAGATCAGCAAGAGCAAGGGCAACGGCCTGTCGGTCGAGGAGTGGCTGCGCTATGCCCCGCCCGAAAGCCTGGCGCAGTTCATGTACAACTCGCCGCAACGCGCCAAGCGGCTGTTCTTCGACGTGATCCCGCGCGCCGTGGACGAGTACCTGGCGAACGCGGCCAAGCTGCCGGAGCAGGACATGGCCGCCCGCTACGCCAACCCGGCCTGGCACATCCAGGGCGGCAGCAACCGCGGCGCAGCAAGCCCGGTTCCGTTCGGCATGCTGCTCAACCTCGCAAGCGTGGTGAACGCCGACACGCCGGACATGCTGTGGGGCTTCCTGCGCCGCTACAGCCCGGAGGCGGCGCCGGGCAGAAGCCCGTTCTTCGACGGCTTGGTCGGCTACGCCGTCGCCTACTACCGCGACTTCGTGCGCCCGGCGAAGCGGCACCGCGACCCGATGCCGGTCGAGCGCGCGGCGCTTGAGGACCTGGCGGACGTGCTGGCATCCCTCGACCCCGGCACGCCCGCGGAGGCAATTCAGGACGTGGTGTACGAGGTCGGCAAGCGGCACCCGTTCCCGGACCTCAAGGCCTGGTTCGGCTGCTTGTACCAGGTGCTGCTCGGCCAAGGCGAGGGGCCGCGCTTCGGCGGCTTCGTGGCGCTGTACGGCGTGGCCGAGACGGTCGCGCTGATCCGCGGCCGCTTGGAGGAGCAGGGCGCTGCACCCGCGGCCGTGCCAAGGCCCGCGTTGCCCGAAGCGGCCCTGCCGGCATCGGACGCGCACTGAGCATGAACCTGCTGAAGAAGGCGGTCCGGCAGTTGCCGGCGCTGTTGGGCGTGGCGCTGCTGGTCGGCGCGATCTGGGTGGTGTGGAGGGAGTTCCGCCATCTCAAGGTCGCAGACATCAAAACCGCCCTGTCCGCCATCCCCGACCGCGCGCTTCTGGTGTCGTTCTGCTGGACGGTCCTGTCCTACGGGGTGCTGACGTTCTACGACCGGCTCGGCACCATCTATGCCGGGCACAAGGTCAGCTACGGCCGGGTCTCGTTTGCGTCGTTCTGCGCCTACGCGCTGTCGCACAACCTCGGATTCGCCGCGGTGTCCGGGGCGGCGGTGCGCTACCGGCTTTACGCGCATTGGGGGCTGACCCCGTTCCAGATCGCCAAGGTGGTGGCGTTCTGCAGCCTGACCTTCGGGCTTGGCGGGCTGGTGCTGGGCGGGGCGATCCTGTTCCTGGAGCCGGAGGCCATCCCGTTCTTCGGCGCGCTCGTGCCCAAATGGGGCATGTATGCGATCGGCACCCTGCTTTGGCTGGTGGTCGCGGCCTATGTCTGCCTGTCCCGCTTCATTGGCACCATCCGGCTGTTCGGCGCCCAGGTCACGCTTCCGGACTGGCGCATGGCCGTTGTGCAGGTGGCGCTTGCGACCGTCGATGTGGCGGTGACGGCAGCGATCTTCTACCAACTGCTGCCGCATGTGCCGGGCCTCACCTACGTGCGGTTCCTCGGCGTTTATGTCGCGTCCTACACCGCGGGGCTTGCGGCCAACGTGCCCGGCGGACTCGGCGTGTTCGACGCAGCCATGATCAAGGGCCTTGAAGCCTACCTGCAGCCGCCGGCGATCCTCGGCGCCATCGTGGTGTTCCGGCTTTACTACTACGTCATCCCGCTGTTCCTGGCTGGCACGATGTTCGCCGGCAACG
Source organism: uncultured Acetobacteraceae bacterium (assembly GCA_964250815.1). Classification (GTDB taxonomy): domain Bacteria; phylum Pseudomonadota; class Alphaproteobacteria; order Acetobacterales; family Acetobacteraceae; genus CAHJXG01. The sequence goes on along the minus strand of CAXUIQ010000382.1, from coordinate 1,639 downwards.
AGATCGTGCTGCGCGGACGCGGCATCCTCTCCAAGGGC
>CAXUIQ010000382.1:0-1591 GCA_964250815.1 uncultured Acetobacteraceae bacterium | reverse complement strand
ATCCTGCTGCGTGGCGGCGCGCTGTTCAAGACGGGGACGGTCGGCCGCAGCACGCAGGCGCTGGCGCGGTGGAGCGAGCCGAGCTTCGCCGCCGGGGCCGCCTCGGGCGCCGTGGCGCTGTGCGGCGCGCTGCTGCTGGCGCTCGGCGTGCTGGACGACCGCCCGGACTTCTCCTGGATCGATCCCGACTACGCCGACCTGGTGGCGAACGCCGGGCAGTTCGTGCCGTCGCTGATCGGCGCGGCGCTGCTCGTGCTCTCGGTCGGGCTGTCGCAGCGGGTCACGCTGGCCTGGGGCGCCACGGTCGTGCTGCTGCTGGCCGCGGCCGGCTTCACCGCCGCGCAGGGCAGCTACCTGTGGGTCTCGGCCGTGCTGCTGCTGGCGACCTTGCTGGTCGCGCCGTTCCGCGATGCCTACTACCGCCATGCCCGGCTGCTGTCGGGGCCGTTGCAGGCCGGCACCGCGGTGCCGCTGTTCGCGTTGGTGGTCTGCGTGCTGGCGCTGACCGCCTTCGAGCCGACCATGCGGACCGTGAGCGAGGACAGTTGGATCGAGGTCGTCTTGTCGCCCGACCTGCCGAACAGCCTCCGCCTTTCGGTGGCGCTGGCGGTGGTGCTGGCGCTCGTGGCGCTGTGGCGGCTGATCCGGCCGGGCCGCGTCGCCTGGGTGCCGTGGGCCGGGGAAGGGCGGCGGCGCTACGCGGAACTCGGCGCCTTGCCGCCGGTGCAGGCGGACGGGATCGTGATGGGGGAAGCCGGGCGCGCCGGCATCCCATTCCGCCGCATTGGCCGGGTGCTGCTTGGCCTCGGCGACCCCGCCGGGTCGGTGCAGGACCGCGTTTCGGCCATCTGGAACCTGCGCGACCTGGCGCAGCAGGAGGGCCTGGACCCCGCGGTTTGGCGCGCCGGCCCGGGGCTGCTGAAGGTCTATGCCGACCTCGGCCTCACCGCCTTGCCGCTCGGCCCGGACGGGCTGCCATTGCCGGAGCGGGCGGACGACGCCCCGGTGGTCGCGCAATACCTGTGCTGCCGGGCGGAGCGCGACCTGTCGCTGCTGCTGCCCCTGCTGCCCGGCCTGGCGGAGGCGGGCCTGCGCGAGCGCGGCCAGTTGGCTAACTGACCGGGCCGGCCCCGGCTTGGCCATCGCCGCCTTGCGGCCGCCTCGGCACCAGGACCGCCCCTGTCATGGCCTGCACCGGCTCGTCCCGCTGGTTCAGCGTCGTCGTCTGGATCGTCACCAGGCCGCGGTCGGGGCGGGAGCGCGAGGGCCGCATGTCCATGATCTCGGCGCGGGCGCGCAGCAGGTCGCCGGGCCGCACCGGGCGGAGCCAGGCGAGCTTGTCGATCTGCGCGCCCAGGCTGCCGCCGGGAAAGCGGCCCATCAGGGAGTCGAGCTGCAGCCGCATCGTGAGCGCCGCCGTGTGCCAGCCGCTGGCGACCAGCTCGCCGAACATGCTGCCGCGCGCCGCTTCCTCGTCCAGGTGCTGCGGCTGCGGGTCGAACTCCTGGGCGAACGCCACGATGCGGTCGCGGCTGACCGCCTCGGCACGGGACAGGAAGACCTGGCCCACGGCCAGGTCGTCGTAATAGAT
>CAXUIQ010000381.1:2476-4483 GCA_964250815.1 uncultured Acetobacteraceae bacterium | reverse complement strand
GCGCCGGGCTGGATCGCCTGCACGGTGCCGAGGCTGTCCCGGTGCATGATCTCGCCGTCCAGCAGGTAGGTGACGGTGGCCAGCCCGATATGCGGGTGCGGGCGCACGTCCAGGCCGCGCCCGGCGTGGAACACCGCTGGCCCCATGTGGTCGAAGAACACGAAAGGGCCGACCATCTGCCGCTCCTTCGACGGCAGCGCGCGCCGCACCTCGAAGCCGCCGAGGTCGCGCGCCCCCGGCACGATGACGGTCTCCACCAAGGGGCCGTCCGGCCCCAGCATCGGCTCCGCGTCATCTCCGGCCAGGCGGCTCATGGCGTGTCCTTTTCGATCCCGGCGCCGATATGGTGCGCCCGTCAGGGCGGCGCCAGGAAGGCGCCGAACGCCCGCGGGCTTTCGCCCACCTTGATCTTGCGCACCACCTTGCCGGCGGCCACGTCGATCTCCGCCAGCCGGTTGTCCATCCAGACCGCCACATAGGCTCGGCTGCCGTCGGCGGACATCGCGATCCCCTCGGGGTAGTCGCCCACCGCGATTTCGGACAGTGGCGTGAACGCGCCGTCGAACACCGAGAGCGTGCCGGCGTGCTGGTTGGTCACCAGGATGCGCGACCCGTCCGGCGCCACCGCAACGGCATATGGGAAGTCGCCGACCTTGAGGCGCCGGATCTCGGCCAGGGTGCCCGCATCCACCACCGACACGTCTCCCGACTGCACGTTGGCGACGAACACCCGGCCGCCCGCGACCGTCACCCCGAACGGCGCATGGCCCACCGGCACCGTCGCGAGCGTGCCCAGCGTCGCGAGGTCGATCACCGACAGCGTGTCGCTTTCCCGGTTGGCGACGTAAAGCCGCGCGCCCGCCGGGTCGATGGCGAGGCCGGAGGGCGATTGGCCGACCTTGACCGCCTCCGCGACGGGCTGCCCGGCCGCATCCAGCACCGCCACGGTGTCGCCGTACCAATCGGCCACGAACACCCGCCCGTCCCGCGGGCTGACCGCGATGCCGAGCGGCCCGGCGCCCGCCGGCACCTCCGCCACGGCCGAAAGCCCGCCCTCCCTGCGTTCCAGGATGCTGACGCTGCGGCCCTCGGGGTTGGTGACATAGACGTGCCGCCCGTCTGCCGCTACCGCAACCCCTGCGGGCTTCGCGCCGACGCCCACCGTCTGCACCACGGCGCCGGTTGCCGTGTCCACCACCGACACGCTGTCGTCGCCCTGGTTGGTGACGTAGGCCAGCGCCGCCTGGGCCGGGGGCGCGGCGGCCAGCGGCAGCAGGAGGCAGGCGAGGGCGAGCTTCACCCCGTGCGCTCGGCGATGAGCTTGATATTGTCGAGGCCGGCGCGCAGCACGCCCGTGACCGCCTTGACCGAGGCGGCGTCGTTCAGCTCGGGCGGCGGGTCGTTCAGCGGGTAGCCGCGGTAGAACGCCGCCCGCCATTCCACCGTGCTGCCGCCGGACGGGTTGTCGGACACCTCGAACCACGCGCTGTAGTTGGTGACGGGCAGCACCTTGGGGTCCACCTTCTCGATCCGGTACATGTAGCTGTGCGCGGCGGCGTCGTACTTGGCGAGTTCTTCGTCGAAGTGCGGCTCGCCCTCCATCCTGAGCGTGATGGTGCGCTTGGAGCCGATGTCGTTGCCGTGGTCCGCCGGGCTGGAGGCGATCAGCGGGTGCCAGCGGGCGATGGAGGCAAAGTCGCCGACGATGGCCCAGACCTGGTCGGGGGTGCGGTTGACATCGACGGTCTGCGTGACCTTCTGGCGCGTCGGGCCGTGCGCCTGCGCCCGGTGGGCCGCGAGGCCGGCGGCGGCGGCCAGGGTCGCGACGAGGCGTCGCCGGGGTAGGTGCAGCATGTTCGTTCCTCCGTTCCGCGCTCCAGGCTGCGCGCGCAGGAAGATTGCGCGGAATGGCGGGCGGCGCCAGGGGCCTGCGGCTGAACCATGCCGCGGGGGGGGGGGGGCGCCCGGGGCGCGGGGGGGCGCGGGGCGGGCGGGGGGCGCCGGGGG
>CAXUIQ010000381.1:0-2466 GCA_964250815.1 uncultured Acetobacteraceae bacterium | reverse complement strand
CCCCCCCCCCCCCCCGCCCCCCCCCCCCCGCCCGCGGGCCGCGCCCCCCCCCCCCCGCCCCATTCCGGCGCCGTGACGAAGCGCCGCCCCTCAACTCTGCATGATCGGCCCGGCCGCGCAACGGCTTGCCGTCAGAACGTCACCCGCACGCCCCCGAACCCGGCGACCGGCGCGCCCGGCGACAGGCTGCGGGTGTTGGCCGCGTTCGGCACCCCCGCAATGGGCACCAGCGCCACCGGGGAGAAGCTGCCGAACGTCGCATACTTCGCGTCCGTCACGTTCTGCACCAGGCCGAACAGCTCGACCCCCTTCCGCACCCGGTAGGTGGTGTTCAGGTTCAGCACGACGTAGGAGCCGGTGGTCGGGGTCTGGTTCGAGGCGTCGCCCTGCAGCACGCGCCCGCTGCTGGCGATCCCGGTGGTGCCCACCGTCCAGTCCGGCGTGAGGTCGTATTGCAGCCCGAACTTCAGCCGGTGCAGCGGGATGCCCGGCAGGCGGTCGCCGGGCCGCACCTGGACCTGGCCGTTCGCGTCGGCGAACGGGTTGTTCTGGCTGCCCAGCAGGAAGGCGCTGCGGAAGGTCGCGTCCGTGTAGGCGTAGTCGGCAAAGGCCAGCAGCGAGCCTTGCCGGAAGCTCACGCCCGCCTCCACGCCCTGCCGCCTCGTGGTGCCGATGTTCTGGAAGAAGCCACGGTTCAGCACGGGGCTAGCGGCGAACAGGATGTCGTCGTCGCTGTCGGTGCGGAACAGCCCGGCGTTCCACGTGACCCGCGCGCCCTCAGCCGCCGCGAAGCGCCCGCGCAGCCCGGCCTCGAAGGTATGCCCTACGACCTGCTTCAGCGACGGGTCGGACACGAAGAAGTTGTTCAGGCTGCACGGGCTGGCGGGCGAGGCGCAGGACAGCTCGGCTGGCGTGGGCGTGCGGTTGCCTTCGGAGTAGCCGCCGTAGAGCGAGATGCCGGGGGTGATCTTGTACGTCAGACCGGCCGCCGGGTTGAACCGGGTGTAGCTGTGGTTGCCGCTGAGCGCGTTGCCGGTCCGGTCGCGCAGGTCGATCTCGGCCACGTTCAGGCGCCCGGACACGGTAAGGGACAGCCGGGAGGTCACGTCCAGCGTGTCGGAGGCGTACAGCCCATAGTAGCTGTTGGTGGCCGACAGCCGCACCGGCGTGATCGACCCGTCGGCCAAGTCGAGCGTGACGCCCGGCCCGGCAAAGCCGCGGTCCGGCGACAACGCGCCTACCGAGGACCGGGCGGAGAACAGCGTGCTGCCACCGTCGTAGCTGGCGCCCGCCAGGAGCTGGTTCGGCCGGCCGAGCGGCTCCGCCCGGTAGGTCGCCTGCACGGACGCGCCGTAGCCGTTGGTGTCCGTCGCGGTCTGGTCGAGTTCCGAGTACGGGCCGCCGCCGCTGAACTGGGTGTCGCCGGGGAAGAAGCCGGGATTGACGAAATTGCCGATCCGTCCGCCGCCACGAGTGGTCAGCGGCGCGCCGTCGCCGTTGCACAACAGGGTCGCGTCGTCCGGGCAGGGCTGCGCGTCGGATGCGTTGCCGTTGGCGGTCCGCTGCGACAGGTTGCTGTAGTAGGCGGTGGCCTGCAAGGAGAGCGCATCGCTCACTTCGTGCGAGCCGGACAGGCTGACGCGCAGGTACCTGTTGCGGGTCTGGTCGGGGTAGGTGAACACGGCGCTGCGGCGGAACGTCAGCAGATCGACCGGGGTGGTGCCGTTGCCGACCAGGATGTTGGTGGCGCCCAACAGGCCCAGGTGCAGCTCCGACTTGTCGCCGCGCCAGCCGATGTCGGCGTAGATCTGGCGAAGCTGGGAGGGCGAGTGCTCGCGCCAGCCGTCCTCGTTCAGCCCTGTGCCGGCGACATAGGCGGCCACGTCGCCCGACTGCACCCCGTACTGCGCCGTGCCCTGGATGCGGCCGAAGGAGCCGCCCGACAGCTCCAACTGCGCGCCGTGGTAGCTGAAGCCGTCGCGCAGCTTCACCGTGACCGCGCCGCCCAGGGCGTTCAGCCCGAAGGCCGGCGACTGGGACAGCTCGATCCGGTCGATGGCGGCGTCCGGGATCAGGTCCCAGTTGGTGGTGTCGCCGAACGGCGCGTTGAACCGGCTGCCGTTCAGGTACACCGCGAGGCCCTGCGGGTTGCCGGCCAGCGGCGACGCCTCGAACCCGCGGTAGGTCAGGTTGGGCTGGAACTCGTTGCCCTGGGCCTGGTTCAGCGCGATGCCGCCCACGCGCTCGTCGAGGGCACGCAGCGCGCTGGCCGGGCCGGTGCGCGTCAGGTCCTCGCGGCGCAGCACCTGGGTGTTGGCCGGCACCTTGGCGCGGTCGGTCTCGGAGCCGGCGAGCGGCGCGGTCACCACCACGTCGGGCAGGTCAAGGGTGGGCGGGGGCGCGCCGGGCGCCGCCTCCTGCGCCCGCGCCCCCGCGGCCGGCAACCGCGGGCCCCGCAGCCCGGCC
>CAXUIQ010000380.1:0-4487 GCA_964250815.1 uncultured Acetobacteraceae bacterium | reverse complement strand
GTCTTGGTTGGCGGGGGTGGGGTGCTGCACGGTGTCGGCCTCCTCGTCAGGACAGCCGCAAGCGTCGCCGAGGCGGACGCGAGTGCAAACAATCTGGACGCTCTGGATCTTGCTGGCCGACCGTGCCGGAAGGTCGCAAGATGCCGACCTGCGGGCTGCCGCTGCCCTGGCCGGCATGGCGATGGGCTTCCGGCCATCCTGATAAGAGTACGTTAGCGTACGTCAACTGGCCAGCTTTGGGCGAAGCAAGGCAGCATCGAGCGGTGCAGGCGCTGTCACCAAGCCGTGGCGACCAGGATCTCCTCGATCCGGGTGGTGTAGCGCTGGGACAGGCGGTCGTGCCGGGTGGCCCAGGGCCGGGCGATGCCGGTCGCGAGCGGGCGCAGCGTGCCGCGGCCGTAGCGGGCGTTCACCGCGTCGAGCGCCTGCATCATCTTGGCGGATTTGACGGGATCGCGCGTGGGGAACAGCATGCGGGTATGCTGGCGTTCCGGCACCAGGTCGTTGAGCACCACGCCGGCCTTGAAGTAGCGCAGGCCCGGCACCCACAACGGCCGCAGCATGCGCAGCGCCTCGGCGATGAGGGCCAGGCTGTCCGACGTCGGCTCGATCCGGCCGGCGCGTTGCCCGGAGTGCCACGCCTCGTCGGGACGGTGCGGGTTGGTCTGCAGGAACACCGCCATGTGGCACGCCTGCAGGCCCTCGGCGCGCAGCTTCTCCCCGGCCCGGCTGGCGTAGGCCGCGACCGCTTCCCGCATGTCTTGCCAGGTGGTCACGGGGCGGCCGAACGAGCGCGTGACGGCGATGCCCTTTCGGGTGGCGGGGGCGAGGGCGAGCGGGATGCAGGACACGCCGCGCAGCTCGGCCTGCACCCTGGCGCCCACCACGGTGAGCAGGTCGCGCACCATGCGGGCGTCCATGGCCACGAAGTCGGCGACGGTGACGACGCCGGCGCGCTGCAGCTTGTCGACGGTGCGCCCGCCGATGCCCCAGACCTCGGCCACCGGCAGCCGGGCATAGTAGCCCGCGCGCACCTCGGGGTCGGTCAGGTCGCATAGTCCTTGCAAGTCGGGCTGAGACTTGGCAAGAGCATTAGCCGCCTTGGCGATGGTCTTCGTGGGTCCCCATCCCACGCACGTCGGTATCTTCGCAATACGCAGAACGTCGGCACGCAACTGCCTGCAACGCTCATACAGATTGCCTGGAAGCCCTCCGAGGTCAAGGAATGTCTCGTCTATCGAGTATGGCTCCGCACGCGGCACACGCTCAGCAATGATTTGATAAACGCGCCGAGACATGTCACCATACAAAGGAAAATTACTGGAGTACCAATGTACGCCTTGCATCTCGCTTCTGTTGCGGATCAGATGCCAAGGATCACCCATTTTAATTCCAAGTAACTTGGCAGTAGACGAACGAGCAATCGCACATCCGTCATTGTTGGAAAGCACGACCACAGGCAGTCCAATGAGCTTCGGATTGAACGCCGTTTCGCAAGAGCAGTAAAATGAGTTGCCGTCGATCAACCCGTAAGTACGCATCAGTTCGGACTTTGCTGAATGTTCCAAGGCAAAGCGGGAGATTACCAACAATCACTGGTGAAGAGTTCACATCTATTATACTGCGACTGCTCCGTAAACGTGAGAAGGCTTAGATCTTGGTCCGGACCAGGGCAGCCACCACCGCCCAGATCTCCGCCTCATCCACCACGGGCACCGGCTCCTTGCCGGCGCCCGACGGCCGCAGCCACCACTGGCCATGGCGAAAGGCGAGCTGGCACACGAGCACGTCGCCGTGGATCATGGCGATCACCACGCGCCCAGGCGCCGGCGTTGCGGCTGCATCGGCGATCAGGATGTCGCCGTGCTGGATGCCGCGCTCGGCCAAGGCGTCGCCCTTGACCCGGACCGGGTAGCGGTGCGGGCGGCGCAGGTCGAGGATCTCCGACAAGTCGATCGGGCCTTCCAGGCTGTCGCCGGCCGGGCTGACGAACCCCGTGGTGTTGCCGCCGTCATAGTCGCGGGCCATGTCATGCCGCCCTTGGGCAGGAAGCATGAAGGATGGACGGCGCCGAGCCGCTCGGCACCGCCTCGCACCCGCCTGCTCTGCCCTTTGTGTCCGTCCGGCACAACTGCGCTGCATGGCGCGGCACTTGCGTCGTCCAGGTCCCACATGGGACGCCGACGCCCAGGGCCTTCGTGGTCCGATGCTTCGAGGATGCCCGCTTGCCGGTCTGCTTTTGGGAGTGCCGGGAACCTCGCACCATGCTGCGCCACTTCGCCATCCCCGCATACGAACATAACGGGAACTTGCAGTGCAAGTGCCACGGCCGTTGCGGCTTCCGTTGAAGTGGTGGCCAGATCAAGTGCGACGACTTCAAGAAAGCGATGCAACCGCCTGGGATTGCCTGGCATGTAGACCGCCGGAACGGCCTCGGCACTCTGCAAGCGATGGCGCGTTTGTTTATGAAATGTTCAAGGTTTGCACCCTCCGGAAACTTCCGGCGCGTTCCAGACCGAAGTTTTCCGTCATCCTGGTCCCGGGAGAAGGCACTTCGGGTCCTGGACACACCTGAACCGCCCCGCTACGGGCCAAGTTGCCAGGGCGCCGGCAGGCAATCCGCAGCGCTGTCTGCACTCGCGTCCGCCGGTGCCACCGTGGCCGGGCCGAACCACAGGGCAAACGGAGAAGGCCATGGACCAGCACCCCCCTTTCACCCCCGCCACCGGGCATCCCGACACCCGCGCCGGCGACGCCGGCTTGCCGAAGGCACGCGGCACGCCCGCCTCGACCATCCTTTCCGAAGGCGAGTGGCTCGCCGTTTCCACCGAGGGCTTCTCCGAGCAGCAGCGCGGCCGACCGCTGGCGCACCTGGTCAAGGAGCTGGTGCAGAACGCGCTGGACAGCGTGGGCGACGGCGGGCACATCCGCCTCGACATCCAGCCGGCCGGCCCGCGGCAGGCCACCGTCCGCTGCGCCGACGACGGCCCGGGCGCCGACGACCTGTCCCGGCTCAACGTCGTGTTCGTCACCGGCAAGAAGGACGGCGTGACGCAGCGTGGTCGGATGGGACGCGGCTTCAAGGAGCTGTTGTCGGTCGCCACCCAGGCGACGGTCCGCTCGCGCGACCAGGAGCTGCGCTTCATGGTGGGCGGCGACGGCATCCGGCGCGTCATTCACCGGAGCGGCCTCGCGCTGCATCCGGGCTTCGAGGTGGCCATGGTGGTCGAGCACGACGAGGCCGGCAAGGATCTGTCAAGCTACTTCCGCTCCTTCCTGCTGCCGCCCGGCGTGGTGCTGGCGGTGAACGGCGTGCCGGTCCCGCCGCGGCCGGCGCACAAGACCGTGGAAGCCCGGCTGACCACCGAGCGCTTCGCCCATGGACGGTGGGAGAAGCCCGTGTTCGCGACGCGCGTCCACCTGGTCGCGGTCGCCGAAGGCGAGCAGCCGCTGATCCACGAGATGGGCATCCCGGTGTGCGCCGCCGAATGGAGCGAGCCCTACCACTGCGACGTCCAGCAGCGCGTGCCGATGAACCCCAACCGGGATGCCGTCCAGGCCGGCTACCCCGCGCGCCTGCACAAGGCCTGCCTGCCGGCGCTGCTGCCGGAAATGACGACGGAGCGCGTGCTCGCGTCCTGGGTGGGCGAGGCGGCGCAGTGCGCGGACGACGCGGTGCAGAAGGCGGTGGTGGCCAAGGCGTTCGGCGCGGGCGCGGTGCGGGCGGTGCCCGCCACGGGGCGCTTCGACCACAACGCCGACGCGGAGGAGCTGGGCAGCACGGTGGTGCACAGCGCGCACATGACCGGCGGCTTCCGCAAGCTGCTGCAGCAGCAGGTCCCCACCGCGGCGGCGGTGGCCAAGGAGGCGATGCGGCGCCGGGCCGAGGCGGCGGTGGAGGCCGGGCTCGACCGGGCCGAGGTCGCCGCCCTCGACTTGGCAGCGGACGGGCCGGACGTGGCGGAGGCGGCCAAGGCCATTGCACGGTTCGGGCGGGAGGCGGTGCTCGCCCGCATGGACTTCGCGCGGTGGTTCGCCGAGGCCGTGGTGGAGTGCCGCTACGGCGAGCCGCGGGCGGTGCCGGTGCAGGTCGCGCACCTGGAGGACTATGCCGCCACCTGGTCGCTGGGCGGCACCCTGACGCTCAGCCTGGCGCACGAGCCGTTCTGGGAGGGGCCGTTCGGGCGCGCGAGCTTCGAGCTGCTGCTGCACGAGCTGGCGCACCACGAGGCGTTCCACCACGGCCGCAGCTTCCCCAAGGAGGTCGAGGCCCACGCGGGCGCCGCGGCGGAGGTCATGCTGGCGCGCGCCGACGAGGCGAGGCGCTTGTTCCCGGGGCTGCTGCCCGGCCGCCCCGGCACGGCGCCTGCCGTGTGCAGCGGGCCAGCCCTCGACGGTGCCGGCCACGACGCAGGAGCCGGGGCAGACGGTCCCCGGCCGTCCTGGATGCGGCGGCTGCGGCTCAGGATGCACGGCCAACCTCCTGC
>CAXUIQ010000379.1:0-4497 GCA_964250815.1 uncultured Acetobacteraceae bacterium | reverse complement strand
TCTAACTTTGTCCGCAGCGGACAGGCGAACGACCTGTTGTGGAAAAAGTTGGGACGGCAGGTCAGGCGGGATGGCAGGCCGCCTTCAAAGGCGCCTGTTCCGCTCGCATTGTGCGGGCAAAGCGCCCTGCCCTGTGAAGCACCAACGGCAGCGCCGTTGCCTGCTCCGGCGAAGGCTACCCCAGAACCTCCGCCACAAACGGGTTGGCCCGGCGCTCCACGGCGATGGTCGAGCCGGGGCCGTGGCCGCAGATGAACGACACGTCGTCGCCCAACGGCAGCAGCTTGCCGCGGATCGACTCCAGCAGCGCGGCCGGGTCGCCGTAAGGGAAGTCGGTCCGCCCGACCGAGCCGCGGAACAGCACGTCCCCCACCAGGGCGAAGCGCGACGCCTTGTTCACGAACACGACGTGGCCCGGCGTGTGCCCGGGGCAGTGCAGCACCGCGAAACGGTGGCTCCCCAGCGTCACCGCGTCGCCCTCCTGCAGCCATCGGTCCGGGCGGACGTTGCGCGCGCCTTCCATGCCGAAGGCGCGGCCCTGCTCCGCCAAGCCATCCAGCAGGAAGGCGTCACGCGCATCCGGCCCCTCCAACGGCACGGCCAGGGCGTCCCGCAGCTCGGCGGCGCCGCCCGCGTGGTCGATGTGGCCGTGGGTCAGCAAGATGCGCTCGACCGTGAGGCCCAGCTTGCCGATCGCCTCCCGGATGCGCGGCACGTTGCCGCCGGGGTCGATGACCCAGGCCTGCTTGCTGGGGGCGTCCCAGATCAGCGTGCAGTTCTGCTGGAACGGCGTCACCGGGACGATGGCGGCCTGGAGTTCGGCCATGGCGGCTACTTCACCGTGGAGAAGGCGGTGGGCTGTAGCAGCGAGCTTTCGATGTTGGCGACGATCTGGCCGTCCCGCTCGGTGTCCGCGCGCTTGCTGATCCACTCCGGGTCGGATTGGAAGGCCGTCCACTTCGCTTCGCGCTCGGCCAGGCTTTCCCAGGCCAGCAGATAGGTCAGCTCCTGGTTCGACGGGCCGATCAGCGTGGTCCAGAACCCCGCCGGCCGGATGCCGTGGCGCTCCCAAAGGGCGAGCGTCGTGTTCTCGAACCGGGCCAGCAGGTTCGGCAGCTTGCCAGGCAGGCAGCGGTAAACACGGAGTTCATGGATCATCGGGGTTCTCCACAGTTTAGCCGGTTTTCCTCAGCATGGTGGGGCGGACCGCATGGGGCAAGCCGCGGACGCGGAAACCGGGCGGCCCGCGCACCGTTGGAGGCGACATGAGCGAAACGAAACGACGCCGCCGTTGGCCGTTCGTGCTGGGGGGCCTGGCGCTCGCCCTGGCTCTGTTCCTGGCCGTGTTCCGCTGGGACTGGCTGATCCCCCTGGTGAACGCGCAGGCGTCCAAGGCGCTGGGCCGCCCGGTCACGGTGACGCACCTGCACGTGCGGCTGGGCCGGGTGGCGCACATCGAGGCCGATGGCGTCGCCATCGCCAACCCCGACGGTTGGCCCGGCGGCGGCACCTTCGCGACCGCGGACCGGCTCAGCGTCGATATCGACGCCCTGGCCTTTATCCGATCCCGCGCCGTCGTGATCCCGGACATCGCCATCGACCACCCCCAGGTCAATGCCCAGCAGTTGGAGGACGGCCGGGCGAACTGGACGCTGGCCGGCGAGGGCGGCAGCAGCACAGGCCCGGCCCCGAAGATCGGCAACCTGCGCATCAGCGACGGCCACGCGCACGTCGTCATGGCCAAGCTGAAGTCCGATTTCAACGTCGATGTCGCCACAAAGGACACGGAAGGCCAGCCGAGCCAGATCGTCGCCTCCGCCAAAGGCACCTACGCCCAGGCGCCCATCGACGCGACGTTCACCGGCGGCGCGCTGCTTTCGCTCCGGGACGAGTCGCAGCCCTACCCCGTCGATCTCCAGGTGGCGAACGGGCCGACGAAGATCTCGCTGGTCGGCACGGTCAAGGACCCCTTGGCGTTCGCCGGCGCGGACCTGAAGCTCGACCTGGCCGGGCCGGACATGTCGCTGCTGCTGCCTTTGACCGGGGTGGCCATTCCGAAGACGCCGGCCTACCGGATCACCGGCGCGCTGGACTACGCGGACGGGTCGGTGAAGTTCACCGGCATGAACGGGAAAGTCGGCAACAGCGACCTGGAAGGCGACCTGCACGTGGACACCAAGCCGCAGCGCCCGGTCGTGACCGCCGACCTGCAATCGAAGCGGGTCGATCTCAAGGACCTCGGCGGCTTCATCGGCGCCGAGCCGGGCGACGCCGGCAAGGGCGCCAAGAAGCCTGCCGCCTCGAACGGCCGGGTGCTGCCGAACGACCCCGTGAGCCTGCCGAAGCTGAACGCCGCCGACGTGCATCTGAAGTACCGCGCCGGGCGGATCGAGGGCCGGTCGCAGCCGCTCGACAACATGCGCGCCGACCTCGATGTCGTGGACGGCGCGGTGTCGCTCTCGCCGTTGAGCTTCGGCATTGGCCGCGGCCAGATCGTGTCCGACATCAAGCTGGCGGAGTCGGGCCAGGGCGTCCACGCCAAGACCACCGTCGATTTCCAGCGGGTGGACGTGGACAGGCTGCTCACCGCCGCCGGCGTCGGCAGGGGCGCCGGCACCATCGGCGGGCGGGCGGTGATCGACGGCACCGGGAAGTCGATGGCCGAAATCCTGGCGCATGGCAACGGCGAACTGAAGCTGTACATGGGGTCCGGCGGCGACCTCAGCGCGTTGCTGGTCGATTTGTCGGGCCTGGAGTTCGGCAACGCGCTGCTTTCGGCGCTCGGCATCCCGAACCGGGCCAAAATCCAATGCATGATCACCGACTTCGTGCTGCAGCAGGGCATCGTCGATGCCCGCACGATGCTGCTGGACACCGACCAGGCACGGGTCGGCGGCAAGGGCGACATCAACCTGCGCGACGAGGCGCTCAAGCTGGTGCTGAACACCGAAAGCAAGCATTTCAGCATCGGCTCGCTTCCTGCGCCGGTGAACATCACCGGGACGTTCGCGAAGCCCAGCGTGATGCCGGACCTCGCGGTTGTCGGCGCCCGCGCCGGCGCCGCGGTGGGCTTGGGCATCCTGCTCACGCCGCTCGGCGCGCTGCTGCCGACCATCCAGCTCGGCACCGGGGAGGACAACGCCTGCGCCGGCCTGCTGGCCAACGCCAAGGCGCCGCCGAGCGTGCCGTCCCGTGCGCCGGCCCGGACCAGGCGCTAACGGTGCCGGCTCGCCCGCCGCCATGCGAGGCTTTGCGCGTTGAGGCCCGGCAGCACGGCCGGGTCGGCGGCGATCCGCTCGGCGATGGCGACCGCCCGCCGCAGCTCGTCGTCGCCAAGATGGCGGATCGCCGGGCGGCGCACCCGCTCGTGCCAGGGCTGGCCGAGCGCATGGTCGAGGCAGACCCGCATGAAGCAGTGGTCGAGGCGAATCGGCCAGCCTGCCGCTCCCGCCATGCCCGGCAGCACGCGGCGCGTCAGGTCGAGCCAGCGGGCCGCCAACTCATCCCGGGTCATCGGCAGCGCCCGTGACCGACGCGCCGCTGATCCTGACGCTGGCGCTGCACCCGGACGACCAGGCGCGGTTCGAGCGTCTGCGCCGGCTGCACTTCCCGCCCGGCCGCAACCTGATCCCGGCGCACGCCACCCTGTTCCATCACCTGCCGGGCCGGGAAACCGAGGAGATCCAGAACGCGATCAGGGCGCGCTGCGCCGTGCCGCCGTTTGCCGTGTCCGTGCCGGGCCTGCGTTTCCTGGGCCGCGGCGTCGCCTTTGCGCTGGAGTCGCCCAAACTGGCCGCCTTGCGCGTCGGCCTCGCGCGGGACTGGGACGGGTGGCTGACCCCGCAGGACCGCCAGGGCTGGCGTCCGCACGTCACGATTCAGAACAAGGCCCCGCCCGAGGACGCGCGGGCGCTGCACGCCAACCTGCAAGCCGCCTTCGCGCCGTTCACGGTGCGGGCGGAGGGGCTGGACCTTTGGCGCTACCTGGGCGGCCCCTGGGAACAGCAGAGTCGCCACCCGTTTCGCGGCTAATCGTCCAATGCCACGCTGCCGGCCAGCACGCCGCCGTCGATCACGATGGTTTGGCCCGTCATGAATCGGCCGGACGCCGCCGCCAGGAACACCGCGGCGCCGGCGATCTCGTCCGGCTCGCCGATCCGGCCCAGCGGCGTGTCGCTTGTGCGCTTCTTGAGGTTGGCCGGGTCCTCCCACAGCGCCCGGGCGAAGTCGGTGCGGACCAGGCCGGGCGCGATGCAGTTGGCACGGATGCCATGCCGGCCCCATTCCACCGCAAGGTTGCGCACGAGCTGCATGTCGGCCGCCTTGCTCACGCCGTATGCGCCGAGCGACGCCGAGCCGCGCAGCCCGGCAATGGAGGACACCACCGTGACCGACCCGCCCCCGCGCTCCGCCATGCCCGGCAGCACCATGTTGGCCAGCCAGTGGTTGCTGCGGATGTTGCTGCCCATGATGCGGTCCCAGGCGTCGTCGGGGATG
>CAXUIQ010000378.1:0-4501 GCA_964250815.1 uncultured Acetobacteraceae bacterium | reverse complement strand
GGCTGGGGCGGGGACCCGAGGAGCGGTCCGGCGCAGGCTGCCGCGCCGGCTTGGCTGTGCCGCGGGCCGGCTCGCGCGGCGGCGTGCGCTCGACATCCCGGAGGTGGCCGGAACGGGAGAAGCCGCCGCCGGGCCGGGCTGGGCCAGACGTCGCGCCGGTAGGCCGGCCGGGGTGTTTGCTGCGCATCCCAACCCTATACAGTCGGGCAACTGCCAATAACAGCCGGATGCCGCCTGTCAGGGCCGCAGCGCATTGCCGGAAGGCGGCATGACCCTAATGGGAAGCATTGAACCCAAGGAAACCCGCCTGCGGGTTCGGCGCGCCGCCGTCGCCGCTGAACAGCCGGGGCGCTTGCGGCGCCAGGGCAGCTGCGGGCCGGGCTGCCACCTGCGGCCGGCGGGCACGCTCGGCCTGGGTGGCGGCCTGGCGCTCGGCCCGGGTCGGCGGCTTAGGCGCGGCGGCGGCTTCGGCCGGATGGCTCGTGCTGAAGCCGGAACTGCCGCGCAGCGACAGCAGCAGGAACGAGATCTCGTTGCGTCCGAGATCGACGGAAAGCTCAAGCGGCGTCAGCCCCAGCACGTTGGTCCCTTGCAGGTCCGCGCCGCGGGAGATGGCGTCCCGCGCGCCGGGAAGGTCGCCGCGGTTGATGGCGTCGAACAACGCTTCCGTGGGCGGCATGTCGCCGGGAACCCGTTGCGCGGGAACCACGGCGGTCGGCTCCGCGCGGGAGCCTGGCAACGCCGGCGGCGGCTCCGGCCCGCGGGTGGCCTTCTCGCTCCTGGGACTCTGGCCGATCCTGTTGCCCGGCGTCTGGATGGCGGCCGGGTTGGAGGACTGCGCCGACGCGGGCGGCGCCTGCAAGGCGGCCAGGGCCAAGATGATGGGGATGCTGCGCTTCATCGTCCGACTTTAGCCTAGATGCGGTTCAGCCACCAAAACCCGGCATCGAGATAGGCCGCGTAGCCGACCCAAAGCGCGTAAGGCACCATCAGGGCCGCAGCCGCAGGCTGGAGCGGCACGAAGCGGCGGATGGTCAGCAGGACCGCCGCCAGGAGCAGGGCAATGACGGCAAGGCCCAGCGCCGGGCTGTGCAGGCCGAAGAACGCGGGGGACCACAGCGAATTCGCCAGCAACTGCCAGCCCCAGGTCTGCAGGGCGGTCCGCTTGCGCTCGGCACCCACGTCGATGCGCCGCCACACGAGCCAGGCCGCCACGCCCATCACCGGGTAGAGCGTCGTCCAAACCGGGGCGAACAGCCAGGCCGGCGGCGTGCCCGGCGGCGCGGTCAGCGACCAATACCAGGCGGGCGTGCTCGCAGCCGTGATCGCGCCGTTGGCGGCCCAAACCAGCAGCGAAAGCCCAACAAAGCCGATGAGCGCCAGGAGGCTGCCGCGCGCCGCCCGGCGGGATGGGGATTCATAGGTCTGGAAAGCACGGCCCTCCCTTGCTTGCGGCCCATGTGGGCACCGCGCGCCGTCCTGCAAAGCTCATCCCGAGCCTTCCCGCCGCCACGCCACCAGCACCAGCCCAAGCAGCAGCGGCAGCGCCGCCCAGGGCGGCAGCAGCGGGATGGCATCGACCCCGGTCACGAGGTGGTCGTGCCGCCGGACCAGCCCGACCCAGCCGGCGCCGGACGCTTCCCGTCCAGGCTCGACGCGCCGCAGGTCGGGCGTGCCCCCGGCGATGAAGTGGATGCTGCCCCCGGACGCATGGACCACGGGCGCAAGCACCGTCCCGGTGGCGCGCAGATCGGCGGTTTCCCGGGGGTTGGCGTTCACGGTGGCGGCAAAGGTGGTGCGGGCGCCGTCCGCGACCTGCCACACGCCCAGGTCTGCGGCGGGCAGCTCCGCCGTCCCATGGCCCGGCCCGTCCGGCTTGAGCGGGAGCCGGGTCACGACGCCCGTGGGCGAAGTCACGGACACCTCGCCCAGCGGCCCGTCCTGGATCGAGCGCCGCTCGATCAGCAGCCGCCCGTCCTCGATGCGCGCCCGCAGCGCCTCCTCTTCCAGCGCCGGCTCCTTCATCAGCCAATGCGCGAGGCGGCGCAGCAACTCCGCCTGCGGGCCGCCGCCTTGGTGCCCGCGGGACCACAGCCAGATCTGGTCCGACAGCAGCAGCGCCACCCGGCCTTGCTCCACGTGGTCCAGCAGCAGCAGCGGCGCGCCGTCCGCGGCGTCCATCAGGTCCTGGCCGCCTGGGGACGCCACATCGATGTAGCGGTACCACGACCCCCAGGACGGCTCGACGCCGGGCGCGCGCCAGCCCGGCAGACCCTCGGTGACGGGATGGCGTCCGCCGAGCGGCGTCACCTGCGGACGGAACCCGCCTTCCGTCACGCCGGCCCCGGTCAGGCTGGGATGCGCCGGCAGCACGGTGCCCAGCGGTGTCGCGGACAGGCTTGCGGGGCTGGCGAACTCCGGCCCGGCGCTCAGCAGCAGCCCGCCGCCGCTCCGCACGTAGTCGGCGATGTTGCGCAGGTAGGTGGGCGGCAGGATGCCGCGGTTCTGGAAGCGGTCCAGGATGATCAGGTCGAAGTCGCGGATCTTGACCTGGAACAGCTCCCGCACTGGGAAGGCGATCAGCGCCAGTTCGTTCAGCGGCGTCATGTCGTCGCGCTCGGGCGGGCGCAGGATGGTGAAGTGAACCAAGTCCACCGCCGGGTCGGCCTTGAGCAAGCGCCGCCAAGTGCGCTCCCCGGCATGAGGCTCGCCGGACACCAGCAGCACGCGCAGCCGGTCGCGCACGCCGTTGATCTCGACCACGGCGCGGTTGTTGATGTCCGAGACCTCGCCCGGCAGCGTCTCGGCCTGCAGCTCGACCAGCACGGGGCCGGGCCGGGTGATCGCCACGTCGATGGGCACTTCCTGGCCGATCGGCACGGCCCTGGCTTGCGGCGCTTCGCCGTCGCGGCGCAGCGTCAGGCGCGCAGTGCCCGAGGGATGGGCCACGCCCAAGTCGTCCACCGCGACCCGGATCGTGACGTCGTGGCCGACCAGGCCGAAGGACGGCGCCTCCACGATGCGCAGCCGGCGGTCGGTTTCCTCGCCGCGCGCCGGGATCAGGACGTGCAGCGGCGCGGGCAACGTGCCCGCGGGCGCGTCGTGCACCTGCCCGTCGGTCAGCGCCAGGATGCCGGCCAGGCGCGATTGCGGCACGTCCGCCAAAGCCCGGTTCACCGCGGCGAAAAGCTGGGTCCCGTCACGGCCGCCCTCCGGCACCACGACGGTGCGCAGCTCCAAATCCGGCATCCGGGCGGCTTGCCCGGCCAGCGCGGCACGGGCGGCGTCGCGCAGCCTGGCCCGCTCGCCCACCTGCATGGATGCGGTCTCGTCCACCACCATCAAGCCGATGTCCGGCAGGGTGTCCCGCGTTTCCTGCACCAGGCGTGGCCCGGCGAGCCACAGCAGCAGCACGCCGAACGCCAAAGCCCGCCACCCCGCGCCGCGCGCCCGGCGGAACACCGCCGGCAGCAGCGCCAGCACGCACAGGCCGGCCAACGCGCCATAGGCTGCCCAGGGCAACGCCGGGTCGAACCGCAGCGCGGCGTAGGCTTGCTCCAGTCTCATCGGCGGCGCCTCACTGGCCCAGGCGCTCCAGGATGGCCGGCACGTGGACCTGGTCGCCTTTGTAGTTCCCGGTCAGCGCGTACATCACGAGGTTGACCCCGAAGCGGTAGGCCAGCGTGCGCTGCCGCGTGCCGCCGGGGATGGTCGCATAGGGGTTGCGTCCCGCCCCGTCCACGGCCCAGGCGGCGGCCCAGTCATGGCCGCCGATGATCACCGGGCTGACGCTGTCGTTGCTGCGGTCCTGGTCGCGCTGCACCCACACCGTGTCGCCCGCGAACCGCCCGGGGAACTCCTGCAGCAGGTAGAAGGAGCGCGCGAGCACGTGGTCGCCGGTGAGCGGCGCCAGCGGCGGCACCGCGAGGCCTTGCGCGGCGCGGCGCAGCGCGGCCTCGGCGCCAGGCGCGAAGCCCTCGCCGCTGCCGCCGTCGCGCGTGTCGATCAGGATGATGCCACCGCGGCTGGTGTAGTCGTTGAGCGCCGCGATGGCCTCCGGGGCAAGGTTGGCGCTGGCGACCACCGGCCAATACAGCAAGGGGTAGAACGAAAGGTCGTCCTGCCCCGGCACGATGGCGGACGGGTCGGCGAGGCTGGCCGCGGTGCGCCGGTTCACGTAGGCCGACAAGCCCAACAGCCCCGCCCGCGACACGCCGTCCACCTGCGCGTCGCCGGTC
Source organism: uncultured Acetobacteraceae bacterium (assembly GCA_964250815.1). Lineage (GTDB taxonomy): Bacteria > Pseudomonadota > Alphaproteobacteria > Acetobacterales > Acetobacteraceae > CAHJXG01. Next base: position 263 of record CAXUIQ010000378.1, on the reverse strand, counting down.
ACGACGTAGGCCAGGCGCGTCGCCAGCGCCGGGAGATCCTCGGCCCGCGCCGGCGTCATCGCAAGCAACAGCACGCTTGCCACGGTCGCCGCCCCAAGGCGCAGCAGGCCGCGCAGCCAAAGCGACAGCAGCAGGTCGAGCGCCAGCAGGCCGACCGCCACGGCCAGCAGCGCCGGGCCGATGGCCCGCTCCCGCGCCATGCCCGTCAAAGGCGCCTGGGCCGCGCCCGGCACCGGTGCCGCCGCGGCAAGCTCCGGCAGCGC
>CAXUIQ010000377.1:0-4519 GCA_964250815.1 uncultured Acetobacteraceae bacterium | reverse complement strand
TCAACTGCAGGGCGGAGGAGCGGGATCAAGATGGCCTGGCGCTGCACGCGCTGGCTCGCCTCCTCGGCAAGCCGCGCGAACTGGCTGCCGGCCGTCGGCATGCGCAGCGCCTTGCAGTGCTGCCGGATGGCCTGGTCCTGCAGGCCGCCCATCATGCCGTCCCCGCGCAAGGGCTGGAAAGGAGCAGCGCGTCGTAGTCGGCGACCGTCGGCAGCGGCCGGTCGTAGCGGGCGAGTTCGCCGACATCGACCGGATCGGGCCGGGCCTTGCGCAGCCCCGCCTCGGTCAGCAGGTAGCGCACCGCGGCCACGTCGCACGCCCCCAGCGACACCGCCGTGGCAACCGCGGTGCGCAGCCGGTCATGGCCGAACTCGCGCCCCAGCATCACCACGCCCACCATGGCGCGGGTGCCGTTCTGCTGGCCGTGCCGGGCCTGCAGCCGGTCCCAAAGCTCGTCAAAGCAGGCGGGCCACCGCCCGGCCTGGCGCCACTGCTCCAGCGGCTTGGACCCGGCCATCGCGCCCGGCTTGTGGCCGAGCACATCAAGGTAGTGCTCAAGCTGGCGGCGGCTGTGGCAGCGCTCGTGACGCGCAATCCGCTGTCCCGCGTGCCAAACCTCGACGTGCAGCGGATGCACGCGCGCCTCCACCCGGGTGCCCGCCTTGACCGGCACCGAGTACAGGTTGGCCCTGACCGCGACGCCGCCTCGCTTGTCCACCAAGGGAAACGCGACCGCGGCCAGGTCGAACCCCTCGGCCGCCCGCGGCAGCAGGTGGGGACGCTCCACGGTCATCGCAGCGCCGACCGGCTCCGTGCGCCCGTCCAAAACGCGCCCCTCGTCCTTCCGGCAGCCCGCGAGCAGCAAGGCGTTCAGCGCATCGAGGTCGGCCACGCTTGGCACGGGGACGAGGTGGTTGCGCCGGAAGCAGCCGCCCTCGCCCTCCACGCCGCCCTTTTGGTGCCCCTCGCCCGGCGAGCAGAACTCGGCGGCAAACCGCCAATGCGAGCGGAACGCCACAAACCGCGCCGTTTCCTCCCGCCGGTGGCCGCGCAGGATCTTGCGCACCGCACTCGCCAGGTTGTCGTAGCGCAGCAGCCGGAACACGCCCCCGAAGTGGTCGAACGCCCGCTCGTGCGCCTCCAGGAACGCCTGCTGCGTCGCGTGCCGGCAGGCACGGTGAAACGCCGCCCCGCTGGCCACCGGGCGCATCGCGAACACCTGCAGCCGGGTCCGCTCGCCACCCAGGTCGGCCCAGGCCTCGTGCCAGTCCACCTGCGCCTCCTGGCCCCAGGCGTAGCTCTGCGGCACGAACGTCTCGCGCGCCACCAGCCCCATCTGCCGCTTGCGCTCGCACACGTGGTTGCGCACCGTCGACTCAGCCACCGAGGCGCCCGGGAACTCCCTCAGAAGCCACTTGTGAATGCGCCGCGCCGTGTGCCGCTGCTTGCGCGGGGCACGCCGGTCCGCGTCCAGCACCTGGTCGATGAACGCCATGACGGCGTCCAGCTTGGGCTTGGCCCGCTGCGGGTAGCGATGCGGCGGCGGCAGAGCGCCGGCAACCGCCTGGCGCACCATCCGGCGGTGCACCCCGAACTTGGCGGCAATCCCCGCGACCGTCCCGACCCCAAACTCATGCTCTCGACGGAGCTGCTCAAACAAATCCACCTCGGCGTTCCAACCCACTCTGAGCCCCCGGCTTTGCCGGGGGCACCCTAGGTTGAGGGACGGGAAGGTGGGCCAAGACCCGTCAGCACAACCGAGCCAAAGTTCAATAGCAGAGCCACCAACCCGTCAGCGCTTCCGCGTCGGCGACGCTCGCTTCCCGGAAGCCGAGCAGGGCGCGTATCTCGGCCCGCTGCCGCTTGAGCGTGCGGTCGTCGGGATCAGGCAGCAGCGCAGCCTGGCTGTCAGATGCCGGCACGCCCAGCGTGCGTGACAGCCCTGCCACCGCATCCTCGTCCACCTCGGCCATGGTGCGGGGAAAACGGCCGCGGGTGCGGAAAAACAGCAGCATGACTGCGAAGCGCAGCCGGCTGTCCCAATGCTTGGCCTCGACCAGCAGTCGGTCGGCTGGCGTCAGATCCCAGGCGGGATCACACGTGGCGGACACGTTGGAGCGCCAATCAGGCGCTGGTCATGGATGCGACCCGGCCAGAAACAGCGTCATTGCGCTGCTTCCACCTCGGTTTGCGTTTGCGCGAACAGGGTTTCCAGCGGCGTGAAGGCGCCAAGCTCCACGAAGTCGAACGCGATCAGCCCAGCCCTGGCCAGCGGAAAGCCGGCCATGATCTCGCGCGCCTGCGCGACGCTTGCGCATTCCAGGATGCTGACGACCCCCTGGTCGTCCGCGCGCAAGTAGTTCTCGCGGGTCACGCCGGCCTTCATCAACGACCAGGCATGCGCCGCCTCGGCCCGGAAGTGCGGCCTCGCCTGCTCGGGCGTGGCCCTCGGGACCAGGCGGTCCATCGCCAGCACCTTCACCGTACGGCCTGGTTCCCGCACCGGGTCGGGCATCTCTGCCACGCCTGCCAGCCCGCGCCGGCGTGCCTCAAGCGCTGCGACCAGCGCCTGACCCATCGCTGTGCCCGAGGCGGGGTTCTGTCCGGTGACCAGCCGCCCGCGCCGCTCGTGACCACCATCGACTGGTTCGGCGGCACCTTGTGGTAGGCGGTGCCGAGACGCGGGAACTCGTCCTCCATCATGCGCGGGGTGGTGAAATGCGGCTCGGCCGCATGGATCGCCTCCTCCTCCGCCGCGCTCAGGCCCGTGACCTCCATCCCGCGCACGAGCGGGCTGCCGTCGGACAGGGTGGCGTCGAACAGCGCCGCGCTGCCGTGGCAAACGGCGCCGACCACCCGGCCCTCCTCCCACACGGCCCGGATCGCCCGGTGCACGTCGGGGCTGGCGGGGAAGTCGAAGATCGCGCCCGCGCCGCCGGCGAAGAAGATCGCGTCGTAGCGCCGGAGGTCCGCGTCCGCGAGCCGCAGCGTGTCCGCGAGCTTGGCCATGTGCCGGGGCGAGTTGACGAAGCCCATGCTGACGATGTCGTCCTGCACCTTGCTCACCGAGGGTGGCTCGCGCGGGTCGCTGTGCGGGTCGATCGGTGCCGGCCCGCCCGGAATGGTGGCGATGTCCACCTCGCAGCCGGCCTCGTGCACGGCGAGGTAGGGGTGCGTCAGCTCCTCCAGGAAGAAGCCGGTGCGCGCGTCGCTGCCGGGAATGGTCGAGACGGCCGAGACCACCATCAGGACCCGGCCGCGGGGCTGTGCCGTGCCGCTCATGCCGGGCGCTCCTGCGGGCCGCGCATCGCGGCCGGCTGCGCCATGATGGCCGCCTTGTCAGCGTCCACCTGCAGGAAATCGGCAAGCTTGAGCTGGTCGAAGGTGCGGCGGCGGAAGCGCCACAGCCCGTCTCCGCCGCGGGGAAAGGCGTCCACGACCACGCAGTTGGCGTAGATCGCGGGCAGGCCGGCCTCGACCGGGGTTTCCGAGGCAATCTGGGGGCACTGAGGCAGCTCAGCAACGCGGCGTTTCCGTCCGCGTCCACGAACACGACCTGGTTGGTCATCTGGTGGCGCAGCCCGAAGGACGGGATGGAGAGCCTTGCCATCTCGGCCTTGGGCGTAGCCCAGCGCATGAACAAGACGCAGTGTTGATCATCGAACTTCCAAAGCGACAGCAAGCACGCAGCCAGGCGGTCGCGAGGAGCCGCCCTACCCAGGCGGCCTCGCCGGCACCGCCGCGGCGGGGTGCGTCGCCATCCAGTGCCGGGCGATCTCGACCCGGCGGCACACCCAAACCCGGTCGTGCCCCGCCACGTAGTCCATGAAGCGGCCCAGCGCCGCGGCGCGGGCGGGGCGTCCGGCCAGGCGGCAGTGCAGGCCGACCGACATCATCTTCGGCTCCTCCGCACCTTCCCGGTAGAGCTGGTCGAACGCCGCCTTGAGATACGCGAAGAAGTCCTCGCCCGACATCCAGCCCGGCGTCGTCGCGAACTTGAAGTCGTTGGTGTCGAGCGCGTAGGGCACGACCAGCCGCGGCTTGCCGGCCACTTGCGTCCAATACGGCAGGTCGTCGTTGTAGCTGTCGGAGTCGTAGAGCGTTTCCGTTTCCTCCATCACCAGCCGCCGGGTGTTCTCGCTGTAGCGGCCGGTGTACCAGCCGAGCGGCGGGCTGCCGGTGATCTCCCGGATCGCCTGCACCGTTTTCCGGATGTCCTCCCGCTCCTGCGCTTCCGGCATCCCGGCGTAGTCGATCCAGCGCCAGGAATGGCTCGCCACCTCGTGCCCGGCTTCGGCCATGGCGCGGCCGGCATCGGGGTTGCGGGACAAGGCGAGGCCCACCGCCCAGCAGGTGAACGGCAGGCCGCGCTCGCCGAACAGCCGCAGCAGGCGCCAGAAGCCGGCGCGGCTGCCGTATTCGAAATGGTCCTCCACGCTGAGGTTGCGGCCGGGCTTGGGGGCCAAGCCCACGATCTCCGGCGTCAGGTAGGTCTCGGCGTGCGGGTCGCCGTCCATGA
>CAXUIQ010000376.1:0-4522 GCA_964250815.1 uncultured Acetobacteraceae bacterium | reverse complement strand
CCATCGGCCGCGCGGCCGCGCGCTTCCGGGACCGCGTCGCGCTGCGCTTCGCCGACCGGGCCTGGAGCTACGCGGCGCTCGATGCGGAGGCGGCCCGGCTGGCCGCGGCGCTTTGCGCCGCCGGGCTGGACCGCGGCGACCGGGTGGTGGCGTTCGGGCGCAACTCCGACCGCTACCTGCTGTGCTGGCTGGCCTGCTGCAAGGCCGGACTGATCCATGTCCCCGCCAACTATGCCCTGTCGCCGCCCGAGCTGTCGTTCATCGTCGGGCAGTCCGGCGCCCGCCTGCTGCTGCACGACGCGGAACTCGCCGCCACCGCGCAGGCCGCCGGCGCCCCGGCGGTCCAGGCCTTCGATGCGCTCACGCCCGCCGCCGCACCAACCATCGAGACCGGCGAGGCCGTCGATGACGGCGACGTGGCGCAAATCCTCTACACCTCCGGCACCACGGGCGCGCCCAAGGGCGCCATGCTGACCCACCGCGCGCTGCTCACCCAGTATGCAAGCTGCATCGTCGCGCTGGATTATGCCGAGGGCGACCGTTCCCTTGCGGCGCTGCCGCTCTACCACACCGCGCAGATGCATGCGTTCTGCATGCCGCAGCTCCTGGCCGGGGCGGAGACCCTCCTGATCGAAAGCCCGGCGCCGGCCCGCTGCCTGGAGCTGATCGAGCGGCACCGCCTGACCTCGTTCTTCGCGCCGCCGACCGTCTGGATCAGCCTGCTGCGCCACCCCGACTTCGCCACCCGCGACCTCCGCACGCTGGAAAAGGCATATTACGGCGCCGCCATCATGCCGGTCCCGGTGCTGCGCGAGCTGCGGGACCGCTTGCCGGGCATCCGCGCCTTCAACGCCTACGGCCAGAGCGAGATGTCCCCCCTGGCGACCGTGCTGCGGCCGGAGGAGCACGACGCCCGCCCGACCTCCGTGGGCCGTCCCGTGCTCAACGTGCAAACGCGCGTGGTCGATCCGGACATGCAGGACGTGCCGCCCGGGGAGCGCGGCGAGATCGTCCACCGTTCCCCGCACCTCATGCTCGGCTATTGGGACAACCCGGCGGAAACCGCCAAGGCGTTCGAGGGCGGCTGGTTCCACTCCGGCGACGTCGGCACCGTCGATGGCGAGGGCTACCTCTACGTCGTGGACCGGATCAAGGACGTCATCAACACCGGCGGCGTCCAGGTTGCCAGCCGCGAGGTGGAGGAGGCGCTGTTCACCCACCCCGCCGTGTCCGAAGTCGCCGTCATCGCCGTGCCCGACCCGAAGTGGATCGAGGCGGTCGCCGCCGTGGTCGTGCTGCGCGATGGCGCTGCCGCCGGCGAGGCGGAGCTGGTCGAGCACGCCCGCGCCCGGCTCGCGCCCTTCAAGCTGCCCAAGCAGGTGTTCTTCGCCGAGAGCCTGCCGAAGAACACCGCGGGCAAGCTGCTGAAGCGCGAGCTCCGCCTCCGCTACGGCGGCACGGGCGGTGCGGCGTTGGGGGTTGAGGGCGCCTGATATCTGCCGCCCCATTGGGCGGCCGCCATCAGAGTCGTTTCCGGCGCGCGGCCCCGGCCGCAAACGCTGCGCGCATGCCGGTCAGCCGAAAGCGCTGCCGGCATGGCCCGGCCTACGCCTGCCCTTCGCTCAAGTCCTCGTACCAGGTCCGCCCGTCCCGCTCGATCAGCGCGATGGCCGCGGTCGGTCCCCAGCTTCCGGCGGGGTACGGCCGCGGCCGGTCCGCCCGGCTGCCCCAGGCTTCCATGATCGGCGACACCCATTGCCACGCCGCCTCCACCTCGTCCCGCCGCATGAACAGGGTGGAGTTGCCCCGCACCGTGTCCATCAGCAGCCGCTCGTAGGCGTCCGGGAACCGGCCGCCGAACGTCTTCTCGTAGCTGATGTCGAGGCCGGTGGGGCGGAGCTGCAAGCCGCCGGGGCCGGGTTCCTTGGTCATCATCTCCAGCCGCATCCCCTCCTCCGGCTGCAAGCGGATGATCAGCTTGTTGGCCTCCAGCGTGTGCTCCTTGGGAAAGATGGAGAACGGCAGGCTGCGGAATTGCACCACGATCTCCGACACCTTCTGCGGCAGCCGCTTGCCCGTGCGCAGGTAGAACGGCACCCCCGCCCAGCGCCGGCTGTTCAGCTCCGCCTTGATCGCGACAAAGGTCTCGATGGTGCTGTCGTTGTGGCCGAGGTCGGCGAGGTAGCCCGGCACCGGCTGCCCGTTCACCGCGCCCGCGGTGTACTGCCCGCGCACCGTGAGCGACGGCACCTCGTAGGATTCGTGCGGGCGCAGGCTGCGCAGCACCTTCAGCTTCTCGTCCCGCACCGCGTCCGCCCCCAGGGACACCGGCTGCTCCATCGCCAAGAGGCACAGGAGCTGCAAGAGGTGGTTCTGCACCATGTCGCGCAGCGCGCCCGAATGGTCGTAGTAGCCGCCCCGCCCCTCGACGCCCACCGTTTCCGCGACCGTGATCTGCACGTGGTCGATCACGTCGGCGTTCCACAGCCGCTCGAAGATCGTGTTGGCGAAGCGCAGCGCCAGCAGGTTCTGCACCGTCTCCTTGCCGAGGAAGTGGTCGATGCGAAAGGTGCGGGCTTCCGGGAAGCACCGGCCCACCTCGTCGTTGATGGCGCGGGCGCTGTCGAGGTCGCGGCCGATGGGCTTTTCCAGCACCACCCGCGCCTCGTCCCCGTTGAGGCCGTTGCGCGCGAGCGCGTCGCAGATCGGGCCGAACAGGTCGGGCGAGGTCGCGAGGTAGAACACCCGCACCCGGTCGGGCGCCAGCATCCCTTGCAGGTCGGACCAGTCCTGCTCCGCCGCCGCGGCGTCCAGCCGGACGTAGTGCAGCATCTTGAGGAAGCCCGCCTCGGTGGCGCCCTTCAGGTTGTCCGCCTTGACGTACTGCCGCAGCGCCTTCCTTGCCCGGCCCTGGTAAGCCTCGCTGTCCAGGTCGGACCGCGCGACGGCGATGATCCGCGAGTCGTCCGGGATCTGCCCGTCGAGGAAGCGGTGGTACAGCGCCGGCAGCAGCTTGCGCAGCGTCAGGTCGCCGGTGCCGCCGAAAATGACGAAATCGAACGTGGGAACGGGGATGATCTTCGACATCGGGCAATATGCCTGCTGGGTGGTGACAGCGCCGGGTTAGCACGCCAGCGGCGCCCTGGGTTCCAAAATTGCGGCATCCGCGTTGACCGCCCGGCCCACACCCGGCCCCATGGCCGGCACCGGCATGGGGGCTTGTCCCGGCCGCGGCCATGGCGCTTTGGGCCGGGTTCGAGCAGTTGGGGACGCAGGAGTTCGGCGCACCGGATCGCGGTCCACGAGGGCGACCTGTTCGGCGGCCCTGCCCCGACCGGGCGGCGGAAAGCCCGCCTCCATGGCCGCGGCCAGCGGGGCAGCGTGGCGGGCCGGCGTCAAACGCCGGGCTCGGCCGCCAAGCCGACGCTTGCGGCCCGCGCCTGCGCGTGGCGCAGCGGACGCAGCACCAGCAGCGCCAGCGCCACCACCACGAAGTTCACCAGCGCCGCGACGACGAACACCGCCTGCCAACTGCCGCTCGCCGCCTGGATCACGTTGGCGAAGGGCACCAGAAGGGCGGAGGCGCCCTTGGCGGTGTAAAGCAGGCTCGCGTTCACCGTCGCGTACTTCGGCCCGAACGCGTCCGTGCAGGTGGACGGGAACAGGCTGAAGATCTCCCCCCAGGTGAAGAAGATCAGCCCGGCGGACAGCACGAACAGCCACGGGTTCGCCCCGAGCGATCCCAGCAGCAGGTAGGACACCCCGCCGATGGAGAACGCGATCACCATGGTCGGCTCCCGCCCGATCCGGTCGGACACCCAGCCGAAGAACGGACGCGCCGCCCCGTTCATCACGTTGTCCACCACCAGCGCCACGGCCAGCGTGGACGCGCCCAGGAACAGCGTCGTGTTGGAGATGCCGAAGTCGGACGCGATCAGCGCAAGCTGCGCCGTCGCCATCAGGCCGCTCGCGGACACCATGACGAACATGGCATACAACAGCCAGAACACCGGGCTGCGCAGCATCTCGCCCGGGGTGGAGCTGACCAGCGACTGCGGCAGCCTGCGGGACGGCGACGGCGGCAGCGCTTCCCCGGGAGCGGGCGCGCGCAGCAGCCCGGCAACCGCGACCAGGATGGCGCCCTGGGCGATGCCGAACACCAGGAAGGTGTGCTGGTAGCCGCTGGCCGCGATCATGGCCTTGATCGGGATCACCGTCACCGCCGCCCCGGCGCCGAACCCGGCCGCCGTCAGCCCGACCGCAAGCCCGCGCCGGTCCGGGAACCACTTCACCGCGTTGCCGACGCAGGTCGCGTAGATGAACCCCGCGCCCACGCCCGACACCACCGCCCCCAAGTACAGCATCGCCAGCGACCCGGCGTAGGCGTTGACCACCCACGCCACGCCCACCAGCGCGCCGCCCAGCGCCACCGTCAGCTTCGGCCCGCGCCGCGGCCCCAGCGCATCGACCAGCCAGCCGCCCGCCGGCGTCAGCCAGGTTTCCAGCGCGATGAAGATGCTGA
>CAXUIQ010000375.1:0-4528 GCA_964250815.1 uncultured Acetobacteraceae bacterium | reverse complement strand
TGATCTTGCCGTCGCCGTAGGCGACGCCGCGGTTCACCGTGTCGCAGCACATCACGGCGATGACGGTGGGGTCCTGGCGCGGCTCGTACTTCCAGATGATCTTGCCGTTGTCGTTCAGGTCGAGCGCGAAGACGTTGTTCGGGAACGGCGTGTGCACGTACATGGTGTCGCCGACGACCAGCGGCCCGCCCTCGTGCCCGCGCAGCACGCCGGTGGAGAACGACCATACCGGATGCAGCTTGGAAGCGTTGGTGGCGTTGATCTGGTCAAGCGTGCTGTAGCGCTGGTTGGCGTAGTTGCCGGTCGGCATCACCCACTGGTTGGCGTCGCCTTGCAGCTTCTGCAGTTCGTCGTTGGCAGATGCCGGCGACCCCGCGGCAAGCGCTGCGACTCCCAGCATCGTACAGCCGAGCAGAGTGTTCCTGAGCCTCACGTCAATCCCTCCTGGATATGGCCGATCCTTGCGGCCGGTTGCTTCTGCCGCCAGCAGGCCGTCGCGTCCCATCCGAAACCTGCTTGGCGGTCTCGGCCGCCGGACGCCCGGCATCGAGCATATGCAGGCAATGTGCGTCCCGGCAAGACGCCGGGACGCGCGAAAACTCGGCCCGACGCACGAATCTTTCTATGCTGCGGCGCAGCAAGACATTTCAGTTTCGGGCAAGGCGCCCGCGGGACTGGATTCGTGCGCGCATTCCGCTAGCTTGGGCGGGCCACCAGACCTGGAGAGCTACTTTGGATGTCCGTGCCGCCGTTGCCTTCGCAGCGGGACAACCCCTGAGCATCGAGACCGTGCAGCTCGAAGGGCCGCGCGAGGGCGAGGTGCTGGTCGAGATCAAGGCTACCGGCATTTGCCACACCGACAAGTTCACCCTGTCCGGCGACGACCCGGAAGGCCTGTTCCCCACCATCCTGGGCCACGAGGGCGCGGGCATCGTGGTCGATGTCGGCCCCGGCGTGCGCGCATTGAAGAAGGGCGACCACGTCATCCCGCTCTACACCCCGGAATGCCGGGAATGCGAGTACTGCCTGAGCCAGAAGACCAACCTGTGCCAGAAGATCCGCATCACCCAAGGGCGCGGCCTGATGCCGGACGGCACCAGCCGCTTCAGCTTCGGGGGCAAGCCGATCTTCCACTACATGGGCTGCTCGACGTTCGCCAACTTCACCGTGCTGCCGGAGATCGCGCTCGCCAAGGTGCGGGAGGACGCGCCCTTCGAAAAGATCTGCTATATCGGCTGCGGCGTCACCACCGGGGTGGGCGCGGTGATCTTCACCGCGAAGGTCCGGCCCGGCGACAACGTCGTCGTGTTCGGGCTGGGCGGCATCGGGCTGAACGTGGTGCAGGGCGCCAGGCTGGCCGGCGCCGACATGATCGTGGGCGTCGATATCAACCCGGCACGGAAGGCGCTTGCCGAGAAGTTCGGCCTGACCCACTTCGTCAACCCCAAGGAGGTCGGCGGAGACATCGTGCCCTACTTGGTGGATCTCACGAAGGGCGGCGCCGACCACAGCTTCGAGTGCGTCGGCAACCCCACCCTGATGCGTCAGGCGCTGGAATGCGCGCACAAGGGCTGGGGCAAGAGCACGATCATCGGCGTGGCCGGGGCCGGGCAGGAGATCAGCACCCGGCCGTTCCAGCTTGTCACCGGCCGGGTTTGGCAGGGCAGCGCCTTCGGCGGCGCGCGGGGGCGCACGGACGTGCCGGGCATCGTCGATTGGTACATGGACGGCAAGATCAACATCGACGACCTGATCACGCACATCCTGCCGCTCGATCAGATCAACGAGGGCTTCGACCTGATGGCGCGGGGGGAAAGCATCCGCAGCGTGGTCGTTTACTGAGGCTTGACGGGACCGCCCGGCGCGCCGCTGCCTACGCCGGGTTCTCCCGCGGCTTGTCCACCTCGCACCGCCAGCCTTGCAGGCGGAAGCGCGGATGCTCCACGACGTATTCCTGCGCGATGGTCTGCGCCTTCATGGTGCATTCGATCGGACTGCCCACGGGTTCCCGCACCTCGCGCCGCTCCATGCAGCGGTCCGGCGTGCTCGACAAGCAATAGATGAGGACCAGCTCGATCATGGCGAGGCGCTTTCTTCCAGGTTCGACCACCCAGACTATGAGGCTCCTCGGTGCGGGCGCAATGGCCCTGGCGTGCTTGTGCGGCACGGCGGCCCGGGCGCAGGCGCCGTCCGACGACCTCCGGCCGCTCAGCCCGGCCCAGGTCGCGCTGTTCGAGACGCCGCACCTGCGCAACGTGGACCACCCCGAGACGCTCGACTACGGCTTCCATCGCGAAGGCCCGGCCGGGTTCGCCGACAAGGTCGCGCTGCACGTCACCCGGGTGAACCCCGACGGCACCAAGTCGCTCGCCTTCGACTACCTGACCGGAGAGCGCCGGGTGAGGTTCCCCGAACTCGACAACTTCCGCGGCAACCCGCTGCTGATGCTCACGCTGGAGCGCGACGTGAACGAGATGAAGGATGCCGTCGGCGTGTCCGCCTCCTATTTCCGCAACAAGGTCCGCGAGGCGTTCGTCGCGCAGGCGACGGTCGCGGACGGAACCTTCGACCTGGGTGGCGTCGCCGTGCCCGCGCGGGTGATCACCATCCGGCCGTTCGCGGGCGAGCAGCGGCTGGAGCGCATCCCGTCCTTGCAGGCAAAGAGCTACACCTTCGTCTTGGCGGACGCGGTGCCGGGCATGCTGGCGGAAATCCGCATCGACACCCCGGCGGACGCCAAGATGGGCGTGCCGGCTTTTCAGCAACGCACGGTGTTCACGGGGGTCGAGCCATGATGCGTCCCTGCCTGTCCATCGGCTTGCTGGCCGCCGCCGGCGCGCTGGCCACCTCTGCCGCACACGCGCAGGTCCGCCACCCCGCGCACGACTACCCCACGGCGACGCGGGCCGACTACGTGATCGGCTGCCTGGCCAGCAACGGCTTCAAGCGGGAGTTCCTGGAGAAGTGCGCCTGCGGCATCGACACCATCGCCGACCTGATGCCCTACGAGGATTACCAGGAAGCCGAGACGATCCTCAGCATGCAGCGCGGGGGCTTGGGCGACCGCGGCGCGATGTTCCGCGACACGCCGGTGGCCAAGGAGCGGACGGAGGAGCTGAACCGGGCGCAGGCGGAGGTGGCGTTGCAGTGCAGGTAGGCCCGCCGCCAGCAGCCTGGCACCGGGCGGCGGTCAGCTCCGCTCGGCCCTCAGCGCAAAGTCCCGGTGGAAGCGCGCCTGGCTGCTGTCCAGCACGTCCACCCGCATCGGCCCCGGCCCCTGCGGCACGAAGCCGAAGGTGATCACCGGGTCCTCGCTCAATGAGATGTCGGCATCCACGCTCAGCACCAGCGCGTCGCCGTAGCGCACCGTGATGTCCTGGATGTAGCGCGGCGGCACGAACAGGTGGGACACCTGGTCCACCTGCATGCCGTTGTTGTTGGGATGGCTGATCAGCAGGTGCGCAGTCGCTGCCTCCCCCTCATGCAGTGGCGCTTCCCCGTCGAGGCGCAGCCGCATCTGGCCCAGCCGCGACATGGCGAGCTGCGGGTCCTTGGTGGAAGGCGCGGAGCAGCCGCCCGCCGCCTTCACATACCGCTCCGCCGCGTAAAGGTGGCCGTCCTCGGTTTCCGCGACGGCGTGCAGCAGGGTGTACTGGTCCACGCGGACCCGGGTCTTGAGGCTGCGCGGGTCGGCGGCCGGGCCGAACTTGAAGGTGCCTGCCAGCGGCGACGGGTTGCCGTCCACCACGACCCAGACCGCCTTCACCTTGCCCGGCCCGGCGCCGCCCCCGGCCGACAGGCTCACGGTGATCGGCACCAAGGCCGCATCCTGGGCGCGGGCCGGGGCGTCGAGCGCGATGATGCCGGTGCCGTCCACGACTTCGCGCTCCCCGAACACCGCATGCTTCAGGTCCGTCCAGCGGGCGGCGCGCGCCTCCGGGTCCTCCTCCGCCCAGGCCGGGGCGGCTGCGAACAGTGCCAAGCCCAGTGCCGCCGTGATCGCCTTCATTGGCCCCATCCCCCATACGGCCTGCTTCGCGCCGGCCTATTCCCACTCAAGCTCTTTGAACGCGCTCGTCACGTTGCGGCCGTTGTAGTCGTCGAACAGCAGCCAGCGATCGCGCTCCGCCAACCCGACTGTCGCCACTGCCTGCTCGATATCGCCGCCGTGGGCAATTATGGCACGGATATCGCGCGCAATGCCGCCTAAATACCGCTCCTGCGCTGCCGCGGCCGCCGGCCAAGCAACGATCGCCGGCCCATGGCCGGGCACCGCATGCATCGCCGGCGTGGCCCGCAGTGCCGCGGTCTGCGCCAACCAGCCCAGGATGCTGCCGTCCAGCGCCGGAACCCGGTCGACGAACAGCAGGTCGCCCAGCCAAAGCGTGCCGGTCGCCTCGTCGAAAATCGACAAGTCGTTGTCGGTGTGCGCGGTCGAATGGGCATGCAGCCGCAGGCTGCGCCCGCCGAGATCGAGCGTTGAGTCGTCAGCGCCAAACAAGTTCGGCTTGGCGTACTAGACCGCCTC
>CAXUIQ010000374.1:0-4531 GCA_964250815.1 uncultured Acetobacteraceae bacterium | reverse complement strand
ATCGACCTGCTGCACAACTTCCACCTGGAATGCGGCGCGCGCATCCACAAGCTGCGCGTTTATGAGACGATGACGGAGCCGACCGGGCGTGAGGTCTGCGGCTACCTTCTGGTCCGCGGGTCCGTGCATGCCCATGCCTACGCATTGGCGCTGAAGCAGCTTACCGGCGTCGCCATCGAGAAGATGCTGCCGACGCCGAACATCAACCTCGACAAGATCCCCGAGTGCCAGAAGTACTTGGCCGAAGGGTCGCACCGCCGGCTGTACCGCTTCAGCCCGGACGACTACAAGGAGATGTCGGGCATCTGGGGCAACGGCGAACAGGCGCTGCCGGGCGATCCACCGGGTCCGCTTGAGGTTGTCGATGGGCACCCGGAAGGCGGCAAGATCCACGACTTGATGGGGCAGGCCGCGGCATTCAGCCCGAACTACGCGCCTGAAGAGATGTTCGAGATCGCAACCAAGCTCTACCAAAAGTCGCGCTGACGGCCTGCGCCGCGCCCCCAATGCGGGGGCGCGGCGTCAACTTTCGAGTTCGCTGTCCCAGTACAGGTAGTCGCGCCAGCTCTCGTGCAGGTAGTTCGGCGGGAAGGCCCGACCGTTCTCTTGCAATTCCCAGGTGGAGGGCTGGACTGGCCTGAGGCGCGGATGCATCTGGCACTCGCGCGGCAGCTTGTTCCCCTTGCGAAGATTGCAGCAGCCGCAAGCAGTGACCACATTCTCCCAAGTCGTGCGCCCGCCCCGGCTGCGGGGGATCACGTGGTCGAACGTTAGGTCGTGCGTGGGATAGCGGTCCCCGCAGTACTGGCAACTGAAGGCATCGCGCAAGAACACGTTGAACCGTGTAAAGGCCGGCTTGCGCGCCGCTGGGATGTAGTCCTTGAGCGCGATGACGCTCGGCAAGCGCATGGACATGCTGGGGGAATGCACCTCATCCTCATATTCGCTGAGTACCGAGACGCGGTCCAGAAACACGGCCTTCACCGCGTCCTGCCAGCTCCAGACCGACAACGGGAAGTACGAGAGCGGCCGGAAATCGGCGTTGAGGACCAGCGCTGGGTAGTGCAAACCTCCGTCGGGCAACGCGCGCTCCTAAATCACGGTCGCAACATCCAGGGCCAGCACCGGAAGACGGGCCGCCAGACCAGTTGCGCCGCCAAGCCTCCTCACGTTATCGCACCGGGAACTCACACCGGCAAGGCATGCGGGCTTTTGTCATGGCTTCGTCACGCGAACAAACGCTGCAGGAACAGCGCCCCGGCCGATAATCCCGCGTCGTCGATGCCGTGCCCCAGCCCCGGGCACCAAAGCGTCTGCACGGGAAATCCTAGCCGCACCAGCGCTGCCTCCGCTGCCCCGGCCCGGGAGAACGGCACGACCTCGTCCTGCTCGCCATGCACCAGCAGCACCGGCGGGTGCCCCGTGCATTCCGCGGCAAGCCCCGGCGTGTCGAGCAGCGCGCCGGCGTAGGCCAGGATGCCGCGTGGCGGCGCCGGCCGGCGCAAGCCCGCATGCAGCACCATCATGGCGCCTTGGCTGAACCCCATCATCGCCACCGCATCGGGCGGGAGGCCAGCCTGCGCCAGCTCGGCGTCGGTGAAGGCCAGCAAGCGCGGCGCGGCCTGGCGGGCGCCTGCATCCAGCATCGAAGGCGTGCGGTCCTGCAAGCTGAACCATTGGCGGCCGGTCGGGCCTCCGTCGTACGGCTCCGGCGCGTCCGGGGCCACGAACAGGGCGTCCGGCAAGGCATGGGACCATGTCGGCGCGAGGTCGATCAAGTCGTGCCCGTCGGCACCGACGCCGTGGCACAACACGACGAGCTGCCGCGCCGTCCCTTTCGACGCCGGACCCCAACGCAGGCCCGTCAGCCCTGCCATCCGACCCTCCGTGATCATTGCGATATCGTACTAATGGCAACCGGAGTCGCCGCAATCTCCGTGTGCGCGGGCGCCAGCGGCTCGATCAATTCCGGCCCGTTGTTGCGCACGTTGTTGACCCGGCTCGACACCGGCCAGACGCGCAACGGCGCCGCCGAGGGCCGCAGCAGCGCCGCAGGCCCGCCCGGCGCCTCGCCAAGCCAGGCCGCCCAGTCCGCCGCTTCCAGGATGACCGGCATGCGCTCGTGCAGGTGGCCCAACGTGTCCGCGGCGGTGGTCGTCACCACGGCGTAGGTGCGTATGGCCTCTCCCTCCGGGCCGCGCCAGCCTTCCCAGATGCCGGCGAGCGCCATGATGCCGCCATCGGCGCGGGCGATGGCGTGGGGCTGCTTGCCACTCGGACGCGCTTGCCACTCGTAGAAGCCGTTGATCGGCACGATGCAGCGGCGCCGGGCAAAGGCGTCGCGGAAGATGGGAAGCGTCGCCACCGTTTCCGCGCGGGCATTGATCGGCTGCCGGGTCTTCTTCGGATCGCCGCGCGCCCAGTGCGGCAGCAGGCCCCAGCGCAGCAAGTCCAATTGGCGCGCCCCGGTTTCGGGGTGCCGGCGCACCACGGGGCCGTCCTGCGTCGGCGCCATGTTCCAGGTCGGCTGCCAGTTCGGCGTGTCATTCTGCGTCGCGAAGATGCGGCGGAGTTCATCCGGCGGTGTCGTGACGAAGTACCTGCCGCACATGAGCCATAACTTGGGCCGCCCGCCCATCTTTCAATCGCGCCCCACGCTGGCTAGGTTCGCCGAACGTTCGAGAGGGATTGCTGCGATGCGTTGGGTGCGATGGCTGGTTCCGGTCCTGCTGCTGCTGTCGGGGCACGTGGCCGCGGCGCAGGACCGCGTGCTGAACGTGTACAACTGGACCGACTACATCGACCCCAAGGTGCTGGAACGCTTCACGGGCGAGACCGGCATCAAGGTGCGCTACGACGTGTACGACAGCCTGGAAACGCTGGAAGGCAAGCTGCTGGCCGGCAAC
This sequence comes from uncultured Acetobacteraceae bacterium, assembly GCA_964250815.1. Taxonomy (GTDB): domain Bacteria; phylum Pseudomonadota; class Alphaproteobacteria; order Acetobacterales; family Acetobacteraceae; genus CAHJXG01. The sequence continues at coordinate 1,625 of CAXUIQ010000374.1, read as the reverse complement.
TCCGGCTACGACATCGTGGTGCCCACCGCCGAGCCGACCTTTTCCCGCCTGATCGCCGCCAAGGCGCTGCGCCCGCTCGACCGCAGCAAGATCCCGCATTGGTCGAACCTCGATCCCACGCTGATGCAGCGGGTGCAGACCTCCGACCCCGGCAACGGGCACGGCGCGATCTACCTGTGGGGCACGGTCGGGCTGGGCGTGATCCCCGAGCGCATCAAGGCGCTCGACCCCGAGGCGCCGACCGACAGTTGGGACCTGCTGCTGAAGCCGGAGCACGCGAGGAAGCTCGCGGGCTGCGGCATCACCGTGATGGACAGCGCCATCGACACCATCCCGAGCGTGCTGAAATACCTCGGTCGCAACCCCGGCAGCACCGATCCCAAGGACCTTGCCGACGTGGAGCGCACCCTGATGGCGATCCGGCCCTACATCCGCACCTTCGCGTCGGGGGGCGCCGTGGAGGCGCTGGCGGGCGGTCAGACCTGCCTCGCGATGACCTATTCCGGCGACGTGATCCAGGCTTCCGCGCGGGCCAAGGAGGCGGGGCAGGCGGCGGTGCGCTACATCGCCCCCAAGGAGGGCGCGGAGCTGACCTTCGACATGCTGGCCGTTCCCGCCGACGCGCCGCACCCGGCCGAGGCCATGCAGTTCATCAACTTCCTCCTGCAGCCCGACGTGATGGCCGCGATCACCAACCAGGTCCACTACCCGAATGCGGTGCCGGCCAGCCGCGACCTGATCGCGCCGGAGGTGCGGGACGACCCGAACGTGTATCCCGACACGGCCTCCCCGCGCTTCTTCACCGTCAAGGCGACGCCGCAATCGGCGGATCGGCAGCGCACGCGGATGTGGGCGCGGTTCAAGGCCGGACAGTAGCCGATTGGCCGATCTGGAGATCGCGGGCCTGACGATCCGCTACGGCCCGGCTGTCGCGCTGGACCGGCTGGATCTTTCCATCGACAGCGGCGAGATGTTCGTGCTGCTCGGCGGCTCCGGCTCGGGCAAGACGACGCTGCTGCGGGCGCTGGGCGGCTTCATCCAGCCGGCGGCCGGGCGCATCGTGCTGGCGGGCCAGGACATCACCGCGCTGCCGCCGCACCGCCGCCCGGTGAACACCACCTTCCAGTCCTATGCGCTGTTCCCGCACATGAACGTCGCGGACAACGTCGGCTTCGGCCTGCGCCGCCAGGGGGTGCCGCGGGCGGAGATCGCGCGCCGGGTCGCGTCCTTGCTCGCCCTGGTGCGGCTCGGCGAGTTCGCGGCGCGCAGGCCGGATGCGCTGTCGGGCGGGCAGCGGCAGCGGGTGGCGCTGGCCCGGGCGCTCGCGCCGCGCCCGCGGCTGCTGCTGCTGGACGAGCCGCTGTCGGCGCTGGACCGCTCGCTGCGCGAGCAGACCCGGCAGGAACTGCTGCGCGTGCAGCGGGAAACCGGGACCACCTTCGTGCTGGTCACGCACGACCAGGACGAGGCGCTGGCGATGGCGACCCGGATCGGCCTGCTGCACGGGGGGCGCTTGGCCCAGGTGGGCACGCCGGCCGAAATCTACGAGCGCCCAGCCAGCCGCTTCGTGGCGGCGTTCATGGGAGCGGCGAACATCCTGCCCGGCACGGTGCGGACCGCCGGCC
>CAXUIQ010000373.1:0-4532 GCA_964250815.1 uncultured Acetobacteraceae bacterium | reverse complement strand
ATGGCCGGCCACAGCCAGTTCAAGAACATCATGCACCGCAAGGGCGCGCAGGACGCCCGGCGTGCCCGGCAGTTCGCCAAGCTGATCCGCGAGATCACCGTCTCCGCCCGCACCGGCTTGCCCGACCCGGCCTTCAACCCGCGCCTCCGCGCCGCCATGGCGGAGGCGCGCGGCGCCAACATGCCGCGCGACACCATCGAGCGCGCGGTGAAAAAGGCGACCGGCGCCGGGGGCGGCGAAGACTACGTGGACGTGCGCTACGAGGGCTACGGCCCCGCAGGCGTCGCAGTAATTGTCGAGGCGCTGACCGACAACCGCAACCGCACCGCTTCCGACGTGCGGGCCGCGTTCAACAAGCACGGCGGGGCACTGGGGGAAACCAACTCGGTCGCCTTCCTGTTCACGCGCTTGGGCGTGGTCCAGTATCCGCCGGAGGCCGCCACCGCCGACGCCATGCTGGAAGCCGCGGTCGAGGCCGGGGCCGACAACGCCGAGAGCGGGCCGGACGGGCACGAAGTCACCTGCGCGCCGGACGATTGGCAGGCGGTGCGCGACGCCCTGGAAACCCGGTTCGGCCCGCCCGCCGCCGCCCGCCTCGATTGGCGGCCCGGCACGACGGTGACGCTCGACGAGGAGCGGGCCGCGGGCCTCCTGAAGCTGATCGACGCGCTGGAGGACAACGACGACGTGCAGAACGTTTACGCCAACTTCGAGATCCCTGAGTCCGTGCTGCAGGCGCTGTCGGCTTGATGCCGGGCCAGGGCGCGCGCCTCATGGGGATCGACCCCGGCCTGCGCTTCACCGGCTGGGGCGTGATCGACGTGGCGGGCAACCGGCTGCGCCACGTGGCCGACGGCGTGATCGCCACCGACAACACGGACAGCGTGCCGCACCGCCTGAAGTCCCTGCACGACGCGCTCACCCTGCTGTTCCGGGAGCACCGCCCGGACGAGGCCGCCGTCGAGGAGACCTACGTGAACCGCAACGGCACCGCGACCTTGAAGCTTGGCTACGCCCGCGGCGTGGCGCTGCTGGCGCCGGCGATGGCGGGCATCGTGGTGTCGGAATACGGCGCGATGGGCGTGAAGCAGGCCGTCGTCGGCACCGGCGGCGCCACCAAGGAGCAGGTGGCGCTGATGGTGCGCCGCCTGCTGCCCGGCGCGACCTTGCACCGGGCGGACGCGGCCGACGCGCTGGCCGTCGCGATCTGCCATGCCCACCACCGGGCCACCCGGCTCCGCGTCATTGCCGGGACGGTCATGGCGTGATCGCGCTGCTGCACGGCCGGGTGGATGCGCTGGACGCCGGGAGCTGCATCATCGACGTGAATGGGGTGGGCTACCTGGTGCAGGCGTCCACCCGGACGCTTTCGGCGCTGCCGCCGGCGCCGGGCGCCGCGCGCCTGCTGATCGAGACGCACGTGCGGGACGACGCCATCACCCTCTATGGCTTCGCCGACCCGGCGGAGCGCGAGTGGTTCCGCCTGCTGCTCACGGTGCAAGGCGTCGGCGCCAAGGTCGCGTTGAACATCCTCTCCGCCCTGTCTCCGGAAAACCTGATCAACGCCATCGCCGCCGGCGACCGGGCCAGCCTCACCCGCGCGCCCGGCGTCGGCACCAAGCTCGCGATTCGGCTCTTGAGCGAGCTTCGCGACAAGGCGGGCACCATGCCGACCGGACCCGGCTTCACGATCCCGGCCGCGCCCGAGGGCGGCACGGAGGCGGACGCGCTGTCCGCCCTCGTCAACATCGGCTACCGCCGGTCGGAGGCCTACCCCGTGGTGGTGCGGATCATGGCCGGGCTGGGCGAGGGCGCCGGGCTTGACCAGGTGATCCGCGACAGCCTGCGGGAGTTGGCGATCAAATGAGCGCCGCATCGGAGATGCGCCAATGAGCGACTCACCGGAGATGCGCCAGTGAGCGACGACCGCACCCTCGACCCCGCCCGCGGGGAGGACGACACGGGGGAGGCGAGCCTCCGCCCCCAGACGCTGGCCGAGTTCATCGGGCAGAAGGCGAGCCGGGAGAACCTCCGCGTGTTCATCCAGGCGGCGCGAGGCCGGGCGGAGGCGATGGACCACGTGCTGCTGCACGGGCCGCCAGGCCTGGGCAAGACCACGCTGGCGCAGATCGTGTCGCGGGAGCTGGGCGTGGGGTTCCGCGCGACCTCCGGACCGGTGATCCAGCGCGCCGGCGACCTGGCCGCCATCCTCACCAACCTGCAGCCGCGCGACGTGCTGTTCATCGACGAGATCCACCGGCTGCAGCCCGCCATCGAGGAGGTGCTGTATCCCGCGATGGAGGACTTCCAGCTCGACCTCATCATCGGGGAAGGCCCGGCAGCGCGCAGCGTGCGGATCGACCTGTCGCCCTTCACCTTGGTGGGCGCCACGACCCGAGCCGGGCTGTTGGCGACGCCGCTGCGCGACCGCTTCGGCATCCCGCTGCGGCTGGTCTTCTACACGTTTGCCGAACTCGAACTGATCGTGGCGCGCGGCGCGGAGAAGCTCGGCTTCAACCTGACGGCGGAGGGCGCGGCCGAGATCGCGCGCCGGTCCCGCGGCACGCCGCGCATCGCCGGACGCCTGCTGCGCCGGGTGCGCGACTTCGCGACCGTCGCCGGGCAGGACCCGGTGGACCGCGCGATGGCCGACGCGGCGCTGACCCGGCTGGAGGTGGACCGCCTGGGCCTTGATGCCATGGACCGCCGCTACCTGCGCCGCATCGCCGAGCACCACGCGGGCGGCCCGGTCGGAGTAGAGACCCTGGCCGCCGCCCTGGCCGAGGCGCGCGACACGCTGGAGGACGTGATCGAGCCGTACCTGATCCAGGAAGGCATGATCCTCCGCACCAGCCGCGGGCGGATGCTGGGGGAGGCGGGCTGGCGCCACCTGGGCCTGGCGCCGCCGAGCCAGCCGCAGCTCGACCTGTTGCGCGACCATGCCGCCGACCCGGCGCCTTCGGATTGACCACGTATCGCCTGCGTCTGCGGATCTACTACGAGGACACCGACGCCGGCGGCATCGTTTACCACGCGCGCTACCTGGCCTTTGCCGAGCGCGCCCGGACCGAGGCGTTGCGGGACGCCGGCGTGCCGCACGCGGAACTCGTGGCCGGGCACGGGCTATCTTTCGTGGTGCAGCGCGCGGAAATGGTCTATCTGCGACCGGCACGCCTCGACGAGGAGCTTGTCGTGGTCACAGGACCATGGGCGATGGGGCGCGCGTCCGTAAACGTGCAGCAACGGTTCGAGGTCGCCGGGCAGGCCATGGCCGTCCTGGGCATCAGGCTCGCCTGCGTGCGGCAGGCGGACGGCCGGCCCGCACGGATTCCGGACCGTTGGCGCGCGGCGCTGGCCGAGGGGGCGGAGGAGGTCTGAGTTGGATCGTGCGGTGGATGCGGCGACCTTGGCGACGGGCGGCGACATGTCGATCGCCGGGCTGTTCCTGCAAGCGGACTGGGTGGTCAAGGCCGTGCTGGTCCTGCTGCTGCTCGCCAGCGTCTGGGTCTGGGCCATCGTGTTCGAGAAGGCCATGACGCTGCGCCGGGCCAACCGGGCGGCGGACGGGTTCGAGGACCGCTTCTGGTCCGGCGGCAGCCTGGACGACATGTACGAGGTGGAAGGCGCCAAGCCCACCCATCCCCTCGCGGCCGTGTTCGGCGCGGCGATGGGCGAGTGGCGGCGCAGCGCCCGGGTGGCCGGCGCCGACATGAGCCGCGGCAGCGTGCGGGACCGCGTGGACCGCACGGTGGCCGTCACCATCCAGCGCGAGATGGACCGCATGGAGCGCTGGATGGTGTTTCTCGCCTCCGTCGGCTCCACAGCACCCTTCATCGGCCTGTTCGGCACGGTCTGGGGCATCATGCGCAGCTTCTCGGCGATTGCCACCAGCCGCAACACCAACCTGTCCGTGGTGGCGCCCGGCATTGCGGAGGCGCTGTTCGCCACCGCCATCGGCCTGGTGGCGGCGATCCCGGCGGTGCTGGCCTACAACAAGCTCAGCAACGACCTGTCCCGCTTCGCCGCGCGCATGGAGGGCTTCGGGTCGGAGTTCGCCGCCATCCTATCCCGCCAGTCCGAGGAAAGGGTCTGAGCATGGCCGGTCCGACCGTGCGGCGGGGCAGGGGCCGCTACCGCCCGCTCGCCGAGATCAACGTGACGCCGCTCGTCGATGTCATGCTGGTGCTGCTGATCGTGTTCATGGTGGCGGCGCCGCTGATGACCTCCGGCGTGCCGGTGGACCTGCCCAAGACCAGCGCCGCGCCGCTGAACCAGGACGCCGATCCCTTGACGGTTTCGGTGAACGCGGAGGGCAAGATCTACTTGCAGGACGCGGAGGCGACCTTGCCGGAGCTGGTCGGCAAGCTGCAGGCGGTGTCCGACAACAAGACGGACCGCCGCATCTTCGTGCGGGGCGACAAGGGCATCAACTACGGCCGCGTGCTGGAGGTGATGGCGACGATCACGCAGGGCGGCTTCACCAAGGTGGCGCTGCTGGCGGAGCAGACCGGCGCGCCGGGCGCGGCCAAGCC
>CAXUIQ010000372.1:0-4533 GCA_964250815.1 uncultured Acetobacteraceae bacterium | reverse complement strand
GTACTCCGGCGTGCGCCCCACCATCAGCCCGGCCACGAACACCGCCAGCAGCGCGAACACCAGGATGCCATACAGGCCCGACCCGACGCCGCCGGGCACGACCTCGCCCAACTGGATCAGGACCATCGGCACCATGCCGCCGAGCGGCGTGAAGCTGTCGTGCATGGCGATCACCGCGCCGTCCGACGTGGCCGTGGTGGTCACGGCGAATAGCGACGACATGGCGGCGCCGAAGCGCACCTCCTTGCCCTCCATGTTGCCCATGGAGGGGTCGATGCCGGCCGCGGTCAGCAGCGGGTTGCCGGCGCCCTCGGCGGCGTAGCAGGCGACGACGGCCGCGACCATCAGGATCGCCATGGTCCACATCAGCGCGAAGCCCTGGCGGCGGTCCCGCACGATGTGGCCGAACATGACCGCGAGCGCGAAGGGGATCACGATTTCCGACCAGGTTTCCACCACGTTGGTGAGCGCGGTCGGGTTCTCGAACGGATGGGCGCTGTTGGCGTTGAAGAAGCCGCCGCCGTTGGTGCCCAGCATCTTGATCGCTTCCTGGAACGCCACGGGGCCGAGGGCGATGGTCTGCTTGGCGCCTTCCAGCGTCGTCGCGTCCACGGTGCCCGCCATCGTCTGCGGCACGCCGGAGGCGATCAGGAACACGGTGTAGGCCAGCACGATCGGCAGCAGCAGGTAGAGCGTGATCCGGGTCAGATCGACCCAGAAATTGCCTAGTTCCTTGGTCCCGCCCGCGACGAAGGCCCGGCTGATGGCGACAGCCGCGGCGATGCCCGTGGCCGCGGACAGGAAGTTGTGCACCGTCAGCCCCCACATCTGGCTGCCGTACGACATCGTGGTTTCGCCGCCGTAGGCCTGCCAGTTGGTGTTGGTGACGAAGCTGATCGCCGTGTTGAAGGCGAGCTGGGGAGACAGCGCCGACTGCCCTTGCGGGTTGAATGGCAGCTTGTCCTGGAAGCGCAGCATCAAGTACAGGATCAGGAAATGCACCGCCTGCAGCACGACCAGCGCGGTGGCGTAGGTGAGCCATCCCATGCCGCGCGAGGCGTCCACCCCGGCCAGGGCGTAGAAGCCGCGCTCGACCGGCCCGAAGACCGGGGACAGGAAGGTGCGCTCCCCCTGCACCACCCGGGCGATGGTGCCCCCGAGCGGCACGGCGCACAGGAACACGAGCGCCAGCACGAGCGCGATCTGCGCCCAGCCGATCCATGTCATGCCGGGATGCCCTAGAAGTCTTCGGGGCGCACCAGCGCCCACACCAGGTAGATCAGCAGCCCGGCCGAGACCGCGCCGCCCAGGAGGAGGTCGAGCATGGGATCAGATCCGCTCGCACAGCGCCGCGTAGGCCGCCATGAGCAGGATGCCGCCCGTGCCGAGCACGGCGACGAGGATGTCAGCCATCAATGCGCCTTTCAGATGCCGAGACCCGAATTGGGCCGCGGCCCCGACAAGGCTCAATGGCCTTTTGGGCGGCAAAGCGTAAAGGGCGCATAAAGGCGATCCCCGGCGAAGCGCCGCAACCTCCTTCGGCAGTGGCCGGGCTGGACAGGTTGCGGGCACCGCAGGGCGGCAGCGGGCCAAGCCCCGGGGGCGTCAGGCCCCTACGACTTCCTGGCCGGCCCGTCCGCCGGCAAGTCCGCCTCCCATCCGCCGCCCAGCGCCTTGTACAACGCGACGAGGTTGGCCGAGACCGTCGCGGTGCTGTCGGACAGTTGCTGCTCCGCCGCCAGCATCGTGCGCTGCGCCGTCAGCACCTGCAGGAAGTCGGAGATGCCCTGGCGGTACTGGCTCTGCGCCAGGTTGAACGCGCGGCGGCTTTGCGCCACCTGTTCCGCCAGGCGGTTGCGCCGGCGCTGCTCGGCCGCGTAGGCGATCAGGGCGTTGTCCACGTCGGTGAAGGCTTGCAGCACGGTCCGTTGATAGGCGACCGCCGCCTCCTGCTGCTGCGCCTCGCGCAGTTGCAAGGTGCCGCGCAGCCGCCCGCCCTCGAACAGCGGGATGGTCAGGCTGGGGCCGTACGAGTAGGTCCCAGCGGAGAAGCCCAGGTTTTTTACTTGCAACGCTTGCAGCGCGACACTGCCGGACAGCGTGAGCTTCGGGTAGAAGTCCGCCTTCGCCGTGCCGATGTCGGCGGTCGCGGCGTGGAGCTGCGCCTCCGCCTGGCGGATGTCCGGACGCCGCCGGGCAAGTTCGGAAGGCAAGCCGACCGGCACGCGGGGCGGCACGGGCGGCACGGGCTTGGGCGGGGACAGCTCGGCCTGCAACGCAGCCGGCGGCATGCCGAGCAGCAGGCCGATGGCGTTGATCCCCTGCGCCTCCTGCTGCTCAAGCTGCGGGACCGTGGCGGCGGTGGATTCGAGCTGCGCGCGGGCGTTGGCCACATCGAGGTCGGTGGCCAGCCCGCCGCGGGCGCGCTCCGTCGTGAGCTGCACGCTTTCCTGCGCGGCCGAAAGGTTGGCCCGGGTGATGCGCAGGGTTTCCTGGGTGCCGCGGAGCTGCACGTAGTCGCGCGCCACCTCGGCGATGGAGGACAGCAGTTGCGCCCGCTGCGCCTCCGTCGAGGCTTCCAGCGTGGCGTCGGCGCTTTCCACGGAGCGGCGCACCCGGCCCCAAAGGTCCAGCTCCCACGACGCATCGAAGCCGCCCTGGAACAGGTCGAAGGCGGGAATGCCCGTGCTGCTGGGGACGCCGCCCTGCCGGCCGCCAAGGCCGTTCGACTGGGTGCCGGGCAGGCTTCCTCCTCCCGATACGCTGTTGGTGCCGCCGCCGCCGCCGAACAGGCCGATCACGCCCTGCTTGCTGAGGCGCTCGCGGGTGTAGGACCCGTTGCCGTTGAGCTGGGCGAACTGGTCGGCGCCGGCGATGCCGCGCTGCGCCCGGCTTTGCGCCACCCGGACCACCGCCGTGCGCACGTCCAGGTTGCCCGCGGCGACCCGGCGCACAAGGCCGGTCAGCACCGGGTCCTTGAAGGTCTTCCACCATTCGGCATCCACCGGCTCGGCCACCGGCATGCTGGCTTCCAGCCGCGCTGGGTTGGGGCGGGCGCTGAACCAGGACGCGGGCGACCAGAAGTTCGGGCGCTCGAAGTCGGGGCCGACGGTGCAGCCGGCCAGCAGCAGCGCCGCGGCCGGGAGGAGCTTAATGGCCACCTGCGGAAGCCCCTTTCGGCAAGTTGGGAAGGAACAGCACGAGCGGCGCTGCCGCCAACGAAATGACCGCCAGGATCGTGAACACGTCAAGGTAGCTCAGGATCGTCGCCTGGGTCTGCACGGCCTGGCTGACCGGCCCGAGCGGCACGCCGAAGCCGTAGCCGTTGTAGGGGGTGACGTGCTCGGCCAGGCGCGCATGGTGGAACTGCCCGCGCCATTGCAGTTGCGTGGTGGCGATCGACACGCCCCAGCTTCCGCCCAGGTTGCGCATCAGGTTGATGATGGCGCTGGCGTCGCTGTTCCTGTCGGGCGGCACCCCGGTGAACTGCACGGCGGAAAGCGGGATGAAGATGAACGGCAGCCAGAACACCTGCAGCATGCGGGAAATCGAGACGTTCCAGAACGACACGTCCAAGTCGAGGCCGGATGCGTAGTTCATCGCCCCCGCCGTGCCGAGCAGCGCCGAGAAGATCAGCCATTTCGGCTGGATCAGCCGCCCGGTGACGACGCCGGCGAGCGGCATGACGAACAGCGACAGCACGCCGCCCATCCCGAGCGTCATCCCCGCCGTCGTCGCGTCGTAGCCCAGCAGCTCCTGGGTCAGTTGCGGCAGGAGCTGCGTCGTGGACACGATGATGAAGCCGAACAGGAACATGACGACGTTGCTGATCGCGAACGCAGGCGCCCGGAGCAGCCGCAGGTTCATCACCGGCTGCGGATGCACCAGCTCCCAGACCACCAGGGCGGCCAGGCTGGCGGCCGAGACGAGGCTGAGGGTCAGGATGAACGGGGAGCTGAACCCGTCCTCCCGCTCGAACCGGTCCAGCACGATCTGCAAGGTGCCGAAGCCGAGCGCGACCAGGGCGAAGCCCAGGTAGTCGATCTTGAGGCCGTGGGCCAGCAGCCGGCGGCGGTCCGCCTGCACGAGCGGGGAGTCATAGACGAACAGCCAAGTGAGCGCCATCGACAGCGCCCCGAACGGCAGGTTGATCAGGAACACCCAATGCCAGGAATAGGCGTCGGTGAGCCAGCCGCCGAGAACCGGGCCGACCGCCGGCGCGGTCACGACCGTGAAGCCATATAGCGAGAACGCCAGCGCCCGCTGCTTGGGCGTGAAGCTGTCGGCGAAGATGGATTGCTCGGTGGGCGCCAGGCCCCCGCCGCCGAGGCCTTGCAGCACCCGGAACAGCAGCATCATCCACAGGCTGGTCGCGAACGCGCAGGCGACCGACGCCGCGGTGAACAGCGCGACGCAGCCCATGTAGAAGCGCTTGCGCCCGAGCACGTTGGACAGCCAGCCGCTGATCGGCAGGATGATCGCGTTGCTGACGAGGTAGCTGGTGACGATGTAGGTGCTCTCGTCCTGCCCGGC
>CAXUIQ010000371.1:0-4554 GCA_964250815.1 uncultured Acetobacteraceae bacterium | reverse complement strand
GCCATCGGCGCCGCGTTCGCCGGCATGACGGGCGTGTTCTTCGTCGCCAAGCTGCAGACCGCGACGCCGGAGATGTTCAACTTCAACGTGTCCTCCATGCTGCTGGTCATGGTGGTGCTGGGTGGCATGGGCAGCGTCTGGGGCGTGGTGCTCGGCGCGGTGCTGCTGCAACTCATGCAGACCTGGCTGCTGCCGCAGCTCACGGGATGGCTGCACGACCTGGGGGAGGCTGTGGGCAGCCGGTGGCTCACCGCCATCGACCTCGTGCAATGGACGCAGTTGTTCTTCGGCCTGATCCTGATCGGCATGATGCTGTTCCGGCGCAACGGGCTGATTCCCGCGACGCGGAAGGCGCCCCCGCTCAACTTCGCCGCCCAGCACGCGGAGGTGACGCGCGGCGGCTTCCTCCATCTGGACCGCATCCCGCGCTGGGAGCCGGGGCAGGGGGCATTGGACATCCGTGGCGTCACGGTGCGGTTTGGCGGCCTCGTGGCGCTGGACGGCATCGACATCAGCGTGCCCGCAGGCGGCGTAGTGGCGGTGATCGGGCCGAACGGGTCCGGAAAATCGACGCTGTTCAACGTGATCACCGGGCTGGTGCCGGCCTATGCCGGGTCGATCACGTTCCGTGGGCAGGAGCTGCTGGGCCTCGCTCCCTATCAGGTGCTGGCGCGCGGGGTGGCGCGGACGTTCCAGAACATCCGGCTGTTCCCGAACCTCACGGTGCTGGAGAACGTCATGGTCGGGCGGCACGCGCGGCTGCGCAGCGGGGCCGTCGCCTCCGTGCTGCGCACGCCCGGCAACCGGGCGGAGGAGCGGGCGGCGCAGGCCTCCGTGCTGGACCTGATCGCCATGTTCGGCAACCGCCTGGCGCCGCGGGTGGGGCAGGTGGTGAGCGGGCTGTCCTACGCCAACCGCCGCCGGGTGGAGATCGCCCGCGCGCTGGCGTCCCGCCCGCACATCCTGCTCTTGGACGAGCCGACCGCGGGGATGAACCCGGCGGAAACCCTGGAACTCGCCGAGCAGATCAAGTCGCTGCACGCGATGGGGCTGACCATCCTGATCATCGAGCATAAGCTCGACGTGGTGACGGCGCTGGCCGACACGGTGGTGGTGCTGGACCACGGGGTGAAGATCGCCGAAGGCCGTCCGGAGGAGGTGCGCCGCAACGAACAGGTGCTGACCGCCTACCTGGGCCGCGCCGCCCGGGCGGCTGTGATGGAGGCCGGCCGTGTCGCCTGACCCTTCACCGCCGCAGGATGGGCCGTTGCTGCAGTTCCAGGGCGTGAACACGCACTACGGCGACCTGCACGTGTTGAAGGACGTGAACTACACGATCATGAAGGGCGAGATCGTGTCGCTGCTGGGCGGCAACGCCTGCGGCAAATCGACCACGATGAAGACCATCATGGGTGTGGTGCGGCCGACCAGCGGCTCGGTGCTGTTCGAGGGCAAGCCCATCGAGCGGCTGTCCACCAGCGCCCGGGTCGCCCGCGGCATCGCCCCGGTGCTGGAAGCCCGGCGGCTGTTCCCACGCATGACGGTGTTCGAGAACCTGGAAATGGGCGCCTACACCCGGTCGCGCGGCCCGGGATTCGAGGAGGACCTGGACCGGGTGTACGGGCTGTTCCCCCGAGTGAAGGAGCGGCGTGCGCAGCTTGCCGGCACGCTGTCGGGCGGCGAGCAACAGATGGTGGCCATCGGCCGCGCGCTCATGGCCCGGCCGCGGCTGATCTGCATGGACGAGCCGTCGATGGGCCTGTCGCCGCTGTTCGTGGAGCAGGTGTTCGACATCATCCAGGCAATCAACCGCCAGGGGACGACGATCTTCATGGTGGAGCAGAACGCGGCCATGGCGCTGCAGGTGGCGCACCGGGCGTATGTGCTGCAAACCGGGGTGGTGGTGCTGTCGGGGACGGCGGAGGAGCTGCGGCGGAACGAGGATATCCGGCAGGCTTACTTGGGGGAGATGACGGTGGGGGAGGCGGCTTAGGCGCCCGGCAGCCGCATCGCAGAGCCTGTTGTCCATTGGTCAATCACAGGCCGTCGCCCTGGCCGTTGGTGAGACGTTGCTTCGTGCGCGGTGGGAGGTGGCTTGCCGCAAACAGCTGCGTACGCACGTTGTGAACAGGTGCCGCCAGACTTCGGCCCATCAATCATCATTGGCGCCTGGCTATGACAACGAATTTTGGGTTCTCCCGCATTTCCCGTGCAGGTAATCGCCGTTTCGGAGCTGGGTGAGCGCACAGGAGGAACGCTCCTCCCGCGTTGAACGCTGATCTCGTCCAAGCGTTCGCGGCCCCTGATCCCGCCGGGCCTGGCCGTCGTGCAGGTCCTGCCCCCCTTGCCGCGTCACCATCGCCGCCCAGCCGCGCTCGACGACGGCGACTTGCCCCTTCTGCGGCACCCCGTCCCACAGCGTCCATAGCCGGCACGAGCGCCAGCTTGGCGACCTGCCCTGGCAGGGCCGTCCGGTCGCGTTGCGCGTCCAAGCCCGGCGGTTCCGCTGCGCCGTCTCTGGAACGGGGACGCAGGCGCGGTCAGCGCAAGACGCCGAAACCGCGTCTCAGAACCGCTCGCTTGCTGCTGCTTCCGCCACGTAACGCGCTGCATCCTCTCCCAGAATGAGATGGGCAGCCACCAAAGCGTCTGCTGCCGCTTTCACCTTCGCCGCATACGCCTCCCGCGTCCCATAACGCTCCTCCAGCGACAGCCGGGGATCGCCGGTGCGTTCTCGGTCGGCGCGGGTGCGGGCAAAGGGGATGAACGTGCCGTCGCGATCGCACAGCTCGGATGGAAGGTCCTTATACACGTTGACCCCGGTATAGGTGCCGAACGGAACCGCGAGATGCGGCAGCCTGAGCCCGGCGACCTCGTTGCCGTCCGCGTCGACGGCCGCGACCATCGTGGCATACGGCTGCACCGGCGCCGCAGGTGGGTCGGTCCAGTTCACCGGCCGGCCGATCGCGTTGTCGCCGAGCGGCCAAATCACGCCGGGCACCGCGGGCATGCGCACGGCCGCCGCGGGAACGCCGGTCTCGTCGCTGTGCCGGGGCACCATGCTGTCGGGCGGCGACGTCCCGGCCGCGACCCAGGCGTCGAGGTTCGCCAGCATGGCCCGCAGCGCCGGCCCGGCGCTGTTGGGGTTGCGCGGATTGGCGCAATAGCCCGGCGTGCCCGACGCCCCCGCGTGCCCGGCGTGCTCGGTCCCCGCCACCAGCATCACCCGCACGCCGGGCGGCAGCGCCGCGTCCGCGCCCGCCGCGTCCGTGTGCACGAGCGACGCGCCCTTTTGCCAGTACTCGGTGGACGTGTTGCTCTCGATCACCAAGGGATCGCTGCCGTCCCCGCGCAGCAGGCCCGGGCCAGGGCCGTAGCCGAAGGGCGGCCAGTTCTCCGGGTAGAACCGGTCCTCGTGCTGCGTCGCAGTGCGGCCCGGCATGGCGAAGGCCTCGTTCGCGAACACCTTGCCGGCGCCCGCGATGTGCGGCAGCACGCCGTCGAACACGCGGCGCCCGGCCTCGTCCCGGTTCATGCCGAGTTCCAGGAAGTGCCGCAGGAACCGCCCGCTGAGCGAGATGCCGATGGCAAGCGTCCGCTGGATGCCGGGCTGGGTCCGCAGGTGGCTCACGAGGTCGCGCGTGGCGGCGAAGCCGATGCCGTCCACCGTGGGGCGCGTCGCCTCGTAGGTCAGCTCGTAGATGCGGCGCGGCGTTGGCGCCGTGCCGAACGGCAGGAGCTGGATCGTGCTGCTGTCCACCCAGCCCCACTCGTCCGGGCGCAGCGGCGCCGGCGCGTCGGCACTGCGGCTGCGCACGGTCAGGCGCGCGGTTTCCATGGTGGCGACGGGGTAGGGCAGGCGAATGCGCAGCATCGCCTCCGGGCCGCGGGTGCCGGCGATGAACTCGAAGCGGATGCGGCGCACGATCGGCAGGCCGCCCTGCGTCGCCACGGGCACGCGGATGGACATGCCGTTGTTGGCGCCGGTTGCCTCCGGCTGCCAGCCGGACCAGACCATGGTGTCGCCGCGGCGGAAGGTGAAGGCACGTCCGGCGTCGGCCAGGGTCCGCGGGTCGTTGACGCTGCCGGGCGGCGGCTCCGGGGCGTCGTTGAGCCAGGACATCAGGAACTTGTTGCCGCGGTTGGTGACCTCGTAAAGCAGTGCGCCGTTGCCGCGGGCTGGGTCGGCCGGGCGCAGGATGAACACGTCGGTGTCATACTCGACCATGCCGCGTGCGTTGCGGGGCGCCTGGTCCAGCAGGGCGATGCCGGCGTTGGCGGGGTCCTTGGGGTCAAGCTCGCCGTGAGCGACCGCCTCCATGCGGACGTACGGCCCGGCGCTGCCGAAGCTTGCGCCGCCGGCGAACGCTTCCTGCGACACGACGGCAAGCTTTGTCAGGCGCGCGGCGGCCGGATGGGCCAGCAGCAGCGCGCCCAGGCCAAGCGCGGCAGGAATTGAGTGCCGCATCGCGTTCCTCCGTGCCGGACCGGCTTCCAGTTGCAAAACAGGCTGTGCTGGCGGTGCTAGGCTTGTCAACGTGGCAGATCGGGCGG
>CAXUIQ010000370.1:2541-4555 GCA_964250815.1 uncultured Acetobacteraceae bacterium | reverse complement strand
CGGGCACGCTCGCTGTCGGTCAGTTCGGTCGAGGCGATGGCGCTCACCGAGCGGGACACGCCTTGCTGATCGCCGCATAGGCCGCCTCGAAACCGCGCAAGCCGAATGTGTCGCTGACCTGGGCACCCCGAGGCGCCGGCCCGCGCATCACAGCTTGGCGGCCCTTGCGCATGGCGGCGGTGGCCGCCGCCCCGTCACGCGCAAACGCAAAGCGCCCCGCGGTATAGAAGGGCAGCGCCGCCTGCTCCACATGCAGGCTGGTCTCGGCATTGGCCGCGAACGGGTAGCCGGCGCTGAACGCCACCGCGTCGGGGCCGGCTGGCCGCTGGGTCACCGTCAGCACCGGCCGTCCGCGGCCGGTGCGGCCGTGGGCCCGCTGGCGGAGGTGCCGCGCGACGCCCTGGCCGGATTGGCGTCGCGTTTGGCGGCGAGGGTCGAAGCGCTCGACGGCTTGAGCTGGACGCGCTGCCATGGCGACTGCCATGGGCTGAACGCCCGCATCGCCACCGCCGGGCCGCAGGCGGGCGAAGCCACGTTCTTCGACTTCGACGACGGCGGCTTCGGCTATCTGGCCTATGACCTCGCCGTGCATCTCTGGGCGCAGGCCTCGTTCAGACGCCAGCGCATCGCGATGTGGCACGCCTTCATCGACGGCTACCGCTCGGTCCGGCCCATTGCGGCGGCGGACCTCGACGCCGTGGACCTGTTCGTGCCCATCCGGCACGTCTGGCTGATGGGCGAGATGGCGGGACGCCTCGATGAATGGGGGAGCGAGGGCATGTCCGCAGCGTGGCTCGACCGGCAGGTGGGATTGCTGCGGTCGTGGGAGGCAGAAAGGCTGTCCGGCCGCCTGCTGTGACGCTACCGCCCGCCGGACACCGTCAGCACCGTGCCCGTGACGTAGGACGCGCCCGGCGAAAGCAGCCAGGCGACGGCCTCCGCGATCTCGCTCGCAACCCCCGCGCGCTTGATCGGCACGCCCGGCACCAGCCGGGCCAGCCGCTCGCCCGGGTTCATGTCGGTCTCGATCAGCCCGGGGGCGACCGCGTTCACCCGGATGCCCTCGTCGGCGACCTCGCGCCCGAGGCCCGTGGTGAAGCTGTCGATGGCGCCCTTGGACGCGGCGTAATGCACATACTCGCCGGCACTGCCCAGCCGAGCGGCGACGGAGGACAGGTTGACGATGGCGCCGCCCGCGCCGCCGTGCCGGGTGGACATGACGCGCACCGCCGCCCGCGAGGCCAGGACCGTGCCGAACACGTTGATCGCGAAGGTGCGTTGGAGCGCCTCCAGCGTCAGCTCATCGACCCGGGCGGTGCCGCCGATGATGCCGGCATTGTTGACAAGCCCGGCCAAGCGGCCGAAGCGGCTCTGCGCGGCGGCGAACAGGGCGTCCACGTCGGCCTCCTGCGCCACGTCGCCGGGGAACGCGCCGGCCTGGCCGCCGGCGTCCGTGATCCCTTGCACGACCGCCGCCGCGGCTTCGGGGCGCGTGGCGTAGGTCCCCGCGGCCGGGTAGCCGGGCTGCGCCCGCCGGCGGCAGATCGCGGCGCCGATGCCGCGGCTGCCGCCCGTCACGATGACCAGGTCTTGCGTCACGTTGGCTCGCCCGGCGGCAATGCCCGCAAACGCTGGGAATGGGCGGCTGCGGCCTGCGGCAGTTCCTGCGCGAGACGTTCCAACAAGATGTCGGGCGTGGTGCCCGCCTGCTCGGCCAGGTGGTTGAGCTGCTCCGGCGTGAGCACGGTCGCCAGTTCTTCGGCAGTCACCGGCAACTGCTCGCCTTGAGCCGCCCACGAGCCAACTCGCTCGCCAAGCCCGGCATTCTCCAGTTGCGCCAGGAGCGCCGGCAAGCCTCCGCCCGCGGCGCCCTGGGCCGCCCCCAGCAACTGGGCCAGCGGCCCCAGGATTTGGCCAAGGAATTCGCCCACTGCGCCCTCCAACCCGGCATGACGGCCCAAGCTTGCCGCAGTTGGATGGGGCGTGGCAACCGACGCGGGGGGGGGCGCGCCGG
>CAXUIQ010000370.1:0-2531 GCA_964250815.1 uncultured Acetobacteraceae bacterium | reverse complement strand
CCCCCCCCCCCCCCCCCCCCCCGGCCCCCGGGCGGCCCCCGCTTCGTAGTCCCGTGCTTAGTAGTCCATGTCGCCCATGCCGCCGCCCTGCTGCGGCAGCGACTGCGCGCGCTTCTCCGGGCGTTCCGACACCATGGCTTCCGTGGTGATCAGCAGGCCCGCGACCGAGGCCGCATTCTGCAACGCGACCCGCACCACCTTGGTCGGGTCGATGATGCCGGCATCGACCAGGTTCTTGTAGGCGTTGGTCTGCGCGTCGTAGCCGTAGCCGTAGTCTGCGTTTTCCAGCACCTTGCCGCCCACGACAGCGCCGTCCTCGCCGGCGTTCTCGGCGATCTGCCGCAGCGGGGTCTGCACCGCCTTGCGCACGATCTCGATGCCGAACTTCTGGTCCTCGTTCTCAGCATGGAGCTTCGCCAGGATCAGGCTGGCACGGGCCAGCGCCACGCCGCCGCCGGGCACGATGCCCTCCTCGACGGCCGCGCGGGTCGCGTGCAGCGCGTCGTCCACCCGGTCCTTGCGCTCCTTCACTTCGACTTCCGTGCTGCCGCCGACGCGGATCACCGCGACGCCGCCGGCGAGCTTGGCCAGCCGCTCCTGCAGCTTCTCCTTGTCGTAGTCGCTAGTGGTCTCCTCGATCTGCGCGCGGATCTGCTCGACCCGGCCCTTGATCTGGTCGGACGCGCCCGCGCCTTCGATGACCGTGGTGTTCTCCTTCTCGATCAGCACCCGCTTGGTCTGGCCCAGCATGTCGAGCGTGACGTTCTCCAGCTTGATGCCGAGGTCTTCCGAGATCACCTGGCCGCCGGTCAGCACCGCGATGTCTTCCAGCATCGCCTTGCGCCGGTCGCCGAAGCCCGGCGCCTTCACGGCGGCAACCTTCAAGCCGCCGCGCAGCTTGTTGACCACGAGCGTCGCCAAAGCCTCGCCCTCGATGTCCTCGGCGATGATCAGCAGCGGGCGGCCCGACTGCACCACCGCCTCAAGCAGCGGCAGCAGCGCTTGCAGGCCCGACAGTTTCTTTTCGTGGATCAGGATGTAGGGGTTGTCGAGATCGACCGTCATCTTCTCGGCGTTGGTGATGAAGTATGGGCTGAGGTAGCCGCGGTCGAACTGCATGCCCTCCACGACCTCAAGCTCCGTGTCCATGCCCTTGGCCTCCTCGACGGTGATGACACCTTCGTTGCCGACCTTCTGCATGGCCTCGGCGATCATCCGGCCGATCTCCGCCTCGCCGTTGGCGCTGATCGTGCCGACCTGCGCCGTCTCGGCTTCGGTGGTGATCTTCTTGGTGCGCTTCGCCAGCTCCTCGACCAGCGCCGCCACCGCCTTGTCCACGCCGCGCTTCAGGTCCATGGGCGCCATGCCGGCGGCGACGGCCTTGCCGCCTTCACGCACGATGGCCTGGGCCAGCACGATGGCGGAGGTGGTGCCGTCGCCGGCCACGTCGTTGGTCTTGCTGGCCACCTCGCGCACCATCTGCGCGCCCATGTTCTCGAACTTCTCGGCCAGCTCGATCTCCTTGGCGACCGTCACGCCGTCCTTGGTGATGCGGGGCGCGCCGAAGCTCTTGTCGATCACGACGTTGCGGCCCTTCGGCCCCAGCGTCACCTTCACGGCGTCGGCCAGGATGTCCACGCCGCGCAGCATCCGGGCGCGTGCGTCGTCGCCGAATCGTACGTCTTTGGCTGCCATGTGATGGTTTCCTTGTTGTTATTGGGTTGTTGGGCGATGTCCGCTCAAGCGGCCGGGGCGCCTTCGATCACGCCCATGATGTCGCTTTCCTTCATGATCAGCAGCTCCTCGCCGTCGAGCTTGACCTCGGTGCCGGACCACTTGCCGAACAGCACGCGGTCGCCGGCCTTCACGTCGAGCGCCACGGTGGAGCCTCCCTCGTCGCGGGCGCCGGGGCCGGCGGCGATCACCTCGCCTTCCATCGGCTTCTCCTTGACGGTATCAGGAATGATGATCCCGCCGGCGGACTTCTCCAGCGGCGTGATGCGGCGGACCACGACGCGGTCGTGCAGCGGGCGGAATTTCATGGCGTTCGCTCCAAATGGGACGGATGCGGCAATGCATTAGCACTCTCTTGGCGGGATTGCTAACACTGTTTGCACAGCCAAGCCTGGCGCTTGTCCGCAGAATGGCGCAGCGTGGCCCGCCGAAACCGGGCAGAACAGGCGGGAGCCAGCCTTTGCCGAGGGCGTTCCCCGACGATTGCTCGCCGCAGCGGAGTTCAACCCATGCCGGACCACGCGCCCCAGGCCCAACACACGGTCCGGGCGGAACTGCTGCGCGCCGCCGCCGAGGCGCTGGCCCGAGTCGCCCCCGCGTTGCCCGAGGAAGCCGCCCTGTTCATCACCCCGCTCTACGCCGGGGTGCCCGACGCCGAGCTGGCGGAGGCCACGCCCGAGGCGCTCGCCAGCGCCGCCGCCAGCCTTTGGACGCTCGCGCTGCGGCGGCGGCCCGGCGAGGCGCTGGTGCGCGTCACCAGCCCGGGGTCGCCGGCCGGGCCGCGGGCGGTCGCCGAG
>CAXUIQ010000369.1:0-4555 GCA_964250815.1 uncultured Acetobacteraceae bacterium | reverse complement strand
AAGAAGGCGGCGGGCTACTACACCGACGCCGTGCCGCCGCCCGAGGTCCTGCACGAGGCCAAGGGCCGGCCGTTGGATGAGTGAGGCCGACGCGGCGGCCTGGCTCTGCACCGCGGAGGCCGTGCGCAGCCGCGCCGATGCGATGCTGGCCCAGGCGGAGGCGGACGGGCTGCGGCATTTCGCCGTGGACCTCCCGCGGCTGGACGATGCCGCGGCCTACGTCGCCTCGGTCGTGCGCGGCGCCTACCCGGATCTCCGCATCCCGCACCACGCCCGCTGGCGGCACTTCGCGGCGGGCGGCATCGACCGCTGGGGACCGTTGCGCGCCGCGCTGGCCGACTTGGGCGCGGCCGAGATGGCGCGGGCGCGGGTCGAGCTTTGCGTGGTCAGCGTGCTGCTGGACGCGGGCGCCGGGGGCTGGCGCTACATCGAGCCGGGCACCGGGCTGACGCTTTCGCGGTCGGAAGGGTTGGCGGTGGCCAGCCTGCGCGCGTTCGAGGCCGGGCTGTTCGCGGCTGATGGCGGGATGCGCGCCGATGCGGGCGGGCTGGCCCGGATCAATGCGGCGGCGCTGGGGCGCGCCTTCCAGGTGGATGAGGGCAATCCATTGCCGGGGCTGGACGGGCGCGCGGCCCTGCTGCGGGGCCTCGGCACGGCGCTGTTGGCCCGGACGGACCTGTTCGGGCGCGATGATCCCCGGGTCGGCCGGCTGTTCGACCACGTTGCCGGCGACCGCGCGATGGTGGCAGCCGGCGACATCCTGGCTGCGGTGCTGGACGGCTTCGGCCCGGTCTGGCCGCCGCGCATCATGCTCGCTGGGCGCAGCCTGGGCGACGTGTGGCGCTACCCGGACCTGCCGCTCGCCGGCGGGCCGGCTGGCAGCGCCGGGCTGGTGCCGTTCCACAAGCTGTCGCAATGGCTGGCCTACTCGCTGATCGAGGTGTTCGAGGACGCGGGCGTTGCCGTCACCGGCATCGAGGCGCTGACCGGCCTGCCGGAGTACCGCAACGGCGGGCTGTTCCTCGACCTCGGCGTGCTGCGGCTGCGCGATCCCGGGCTGGCCGGAACGCCGCTGGCGCCGGGGCACCCGGCCGTGGTGGAATGGCGGGCGCTCACGGTGGCGCTGCTCGACCGGATCGCGCCGCCGTTGCGCGCACGGCTTGGGGGCGACGCGGCCACCCTGCCGCTGTCGCGGCTGCTGGAAGGCGGGACCTGGGCGGCGGGGCGGCAAGCGGCGGCGGAACGGCGGGCCGATGGCGGGCCGCCCTTGCGCATCCAGAGCGATGGGACGGTGTTCTGATGCAGGCATCCAGCGACGCGCGCTTCCCCGGCGTCACGGTGGTCGGCCACCCGCTCGTGCAGCACAAGCTCACGCTGCTCCGGCAGAAGACGACGCCGACCGCCGAGTTCCGGCAGATCGCCCGGGAAATCAGCCTGCTGATGGCCTACGAGGTGACGCGCGACCTGCCGCTCGACACCGTGACGGTCGATACGCCGATGGAAGCCATGGAGGCGCCGCTGCTGTCCGGCAAGAAGCTGTGCTTCGTGCCAATCCTGCGCGCGGGCAACGGCATCCTGGACGGGATGCTGGACCTGGTGCCCTCCGCCCGCGTCGGGCACATCGGGCTGTACCGCGACCCGGCGACCCTGGTGCCGGTCGAGTATTACCTCAAGCTGCCGGACGACATCCCGGAACGGCTGGTGGTCGTCGTCGATCCCATGCTGGCCACCGGGCATTCCGCCGCCGCGGCGCTGGCCCGGCTTCGGCAGGCCGGCGCCGCGCAACTGCGCTACGTTTGCCTGCTCGCGGCGCCCGAGGGGCTGGCCGTGCTGCAGGACGAGCACCCCGACGTGCCGGTGTTCACCGCCGCCATCGACCGCTGCCTCGACGACCACGGCTACATCCGCCCCGGCCTCGGCGACGCGGGCGACCGGCTGTACGGCACGAAGTAGCCCCGGCCCGGCGGGCCGCTGGTACGTGGCTTGCAACGCCCGCGGCGCATTGGGGGCAACAGGATTGAAGCAGGGCGTCGAGCTGGTCGCGGTGAGCAAGCGGTATGGCGGCGCCACTGCCGTGGAGTCCGTGACGCTGCACATCCCCCGCGGCGTGTATTGCTGCCTGTTGGGGCCGAGCGGCTGCGGCAAGACGACGACCTTGCGCATGATCGCCGGGCACGAGACGGTCTCGGAGGGCGACGTGCTGGTGGACGGGCGCAACGTCACCAACGCGCCGCCGGCCGGGCGCGGCACCGCCATGATGTTCCAAAGCTACGCGCTGTTCCCGCACTTGAGCTGCCTCGACAACGTGGCGTTCGGCCTCAAGATGCGCGGCGTCGGCCGGGCGGAGCGGCACGAGCGGGCGCGGCGCGGGCTGGAAATGGTGCAAATGCAGGCATACGCCGACCGGATGCCCGCCCAGCTCTCGGGCGGCCAGCAGCAGCGGGTGGCGCTGGCCCGCGCCCTGCTCACCGAACCGCGGGTGCTGCTGCTGGACGAGCCGCTGTCGGCGCTCGACCCGTTCCTGCGCGGGCGGATGCGGGCCGAGCTGAAGCGGCTGCAACGCGACCTCGGCCTCACCTTCGTCCACGTCACCCACAGCCAGGAGGAAGCGATGGCGCTGGCCGACCTGGTGGTGGTGATGGACGGCGGGCGCATCCAGCAGGCGGCGACGCCAAGGGAGGTGTTCGACCGCCCGGCCGCCGCCTTTGTCGCCCGCTTCATCGGCGGCCACAATGTGCTTGGCGGGCCCGGCGCGCAGGTGGCCGTGCGCGCCGACCGCTGCCGGCTGTCCAGCACCCCCGATGCGGACGGGCCGGGCGTGCGGGGCACGGTGTCGCTGGTGGAATACCAGGGCGCGTCGGTCCGCGTGGCGCTCGCCACGCCGGACGGGGAGGAGGCGGTGGCTGTCCTGCCCGATGCCGCGTTCTTCGCCGACCCCGTGAGCGTCGGGCAGCCTGCCTGGATCGGCTGGTCGGCCGCCGACGCCCATCCATTGAGAGCCGACCCTCCCTCCCCTTCGCTGCATCCAGGAGACCCATCGTGGCAAACGCAAAAAGAATTGGCCGCCGCACCGCGCTGAAGGCTGGGCTGGGCCTGGCCGGGGCCGCCGCCGGGTCGGGCGCCCTCACCGGCTTCCCGACGATCTGGGCGCAGAACATCCGCAACATCACGCTGCGGCAGTTCGGCACCGGGGTGTCCAACCTGAACGCGCTGGCCGACAAGGTGAAGCAGGACCTGGGCTTCACGCTGGCGATGACGGCGCTCGACAGCGATGCCGTATCGCAGAAGGCGGTGACGCAGCCGCGGTCCTACGACATCGCCGACATCGAGTACTGGATCTGCAAGAAGATCTTTCCCGCCGGCGTCTTGCAGCCGATGGACGTGAAGCGGATCAAGAACTACGACAAGATCGTGCCGATCTTCACCACGGGCCGGCTGTCGCCGGAAAGCCGCATCGCCCAGGGCACCGCGCCGCATACCGTGGGTTTCGTGGAAGGGCCGGCCTCCACCAAGTTCGCGGCCCAGCCCACCGGCTGGATGACGCTGATCCCCACCATCTACAACGCCGACACGCTCGGCATCCGTCCGGACCTGGTGGGCCGCCCGGTCCGCAACTGGCGCGACCTCGTGGACCCGGCGTTCAAGGGCAAGTCGTCGATCCTCAACATCCCGTCCATCGGCATCATGGACGCCGCCATGGTGATGGAGAGCCTGGGCCGGATGAAATACGGCGACAAGGGCAACATGACGCGCGACGAGATCGAGAAGACGACCGCCTTCCTGATCGAGGCCAAGCGCGCCGGGCAGTTCCGCGCGTTCTGGAAGAGCTTCGACGAGAGCGTGAACCTGATGGCGTCGGGCGAGGTGGTGATCCAGTCCATGTGGTCCCCCGCCGTCACCGCCGTGCGCGCCCGCGGCATCGCCTGCACCTACCAGCCGCTGGAGGAGGGCTACCGCGCCTGGGGCGGCGGTCTTGGGCTGTCCAAGAACCTCTCCGGCATGGAGCTGGACGCGGCGTACGACTACATCAACTGGTACCTGTCCGGCTGGGCCGGCGCCTACCTCAACCGCCAGGGCTACTACAGCGCGGTGCTGGAAACGGCCAAGGAGAACATGACGCCGGACGAGTGGGGCTTCTGGATGGAGGGCAAGCCCGCCCAGTCCGACATCAAGTCGCCCGACGGCAAGGTGCTGGAAAAAGCGGGCGCGGTGCGCGACGGCGGCGCGTTCGCCGAGCGCATGGGCCAGGTCGCCTGCTGGAACTCGGTGATGGCCGAGGACCGCTACCTCGTGCAGAAATGGAACGAGTTCGTGGTCGCGTGAGGGCGGCGCCCTACCTGCTGGCGGCGCCGCTCGGGCTGGTGCTCGGCGCCTTCCTGCTGGTGCCGATGGCGGCCATCGTGGTGGTCAGCTTCTTCGACTACGACAGCGTGCGGATCATCCCGTCCGTCGTGCTGACCAACTACGCGGACGTGCTGCTGTCGCAGGTGACGTGGCAGACCTACCTCAACACGCTGAAGTACACGGCGCTGGTCTGGGTGCTGACGGTCGCGGT
>CAXUIQ010000368.1:3876-4560 GCA_964250815.1 uncultured Acetobacteraceae bacterium | reverse complement strand
GTGTCCGACCGAACCTACCCCGTCCTGCCCGAGATCGCGGCCCACGCCCACGTGACCGCGGAGCAGCACCGCGCCATGACGGAGGCCGCCATCGCCGACCCCGAGGCGTTCTGGGCCGAGCAGGCGCGTCGCGTCGCCTGGATGCGCGCGCCCACCCGCGCGAAGAACGCCAGCTTCGAGGGCGACGTCAGCATCCGCTGGTACCAGGACGGTACGCTGAACGCTTCCGCCACCTGCCTCGACCGGCATTTGGCGGAGCGTCCGGACCAGGCCGCGATCATCTGGGAAGGCGACGACCCGAACCAGCAGCGCCACGTGACCTACCGCGAGCTGCACGAGGAGGTGTGCCGCCTGGCCAACGCGCTGCGCACGCTGGGCGTGAAGCGCGGGGACCGGGTGACGATCTACCTGCCGATGGTGGTGGAGGCGGCTGTGGCGATGCTGGCCTGCGCCCGGCTCGGCGCGATCCACGCCATCGTGTTCGGCGGCTTCTCACCGGATTCCCTCGCCTCCCGCATCCAGGGCTGCGCCTCGAAGGTGGTGATCACCGCCGACGAGGGCCGGCGCGGCGGGCGCAAGGTGCCGCTGAAGGCGAACGTCGACGAGGCGATCAAGCGCATCGGCACCGATCTGGTCGAGCACGTGATCGTCGTGCGCCGCACCGGCGGCGGCGTCGCCATGGAG
>CAXUIQ010000368.1:0-3866 GCA_964250815.1 uncultured Acetobacteraceae bacterium | reverse complement strand
GGGGGGGGCTCCCCCCCGGACCCCCGGGCCACCCCCATCACCCCCTGCGCCACCCCGGGGCTGACCCCCGCGGCCGGGGGGGGGGGGGGGGGGCGCAAGGTGGCGCTCAAGGCCAACGCCGACGAGGCGCTGAAGCACTGCCCCACCATCCAGCACGTCGTCGTCGTGCAGGTGACGGGCGGCAGCGTGCCGATGCAGGAAGGCCGCGACCTCGACTACGCGCCCCTGCTCGCCGCAGCCCACCCGGACTGCCCGCCCGAGGAGATGGGGGCGGAGGACCCGCTGTTCATCCTATACACGTCGGGCAGCACCGGCCAGCCCAAGGGCGTGCTGCACACCACCGGCGGCTACATGGTCTGGGCGGCGATGACGCACCAGCTCGTGTTCGACTACCAGCCGGGCGAGGTGTACTGGTGCACCGCCGACGTGGGCTGGGTCACGGGGCACACCTACATCGTGTACGGCCCGCTCGCCAACGGCGCGACCACGCTGATGTTCGAGGGCATCCCCAACTACCCCAGCAGCTCGCGCTTCTGGCAAGTGGTGGACAAGCACCAGGTCAACATCTTCTACACGGCGCCGACCGCCATCCGCTCGCTGATGCGGGAAGGCGAAGGGCCGGTGCAGTCCACGTCCCGCGCCTCGCTCCGCATCCTCGGCAGCGTCGGCGAGCCGATCAACCCGGAAGCCTGGATGTGGTACTACCGGGTGGTCGGCAACGAGCGCTGCCCCATCGTCGATACATGGTGGCAGACGGAAACGGGCGGCATTCTGATCTCCCCCCTGCCCGGCGCCGTGCCGGTCAAGCCCGGCTCCGCCACCCTGCCGCTCCCCGGCATCCGCCCGGTGCTGGTGGACGGCGAGGGCCACCCGCTGGAGGGCGCCGTGGAGGGCAACCTGTGCATCGCCGACAGTTGGCCCGGCCAGATGCGGACCCTCTACGGCGACCACGCCCGCTTCGTGCAGACGTACTTCACCACCTTCAAGGGCCTCTACTTCACCGGCGACGGCGCGCGGCGGGACGAGGACGGATACTATTGGATCACCGGACGGGTGGACGACGTGATCAACGTGAGCGGGCACCGCATGGGCACCGCCGAGGTCGAAAGCGCGCTGGTCGCCCATCCCAAGGTGGCGGAAGCGGCGGTCGTCGGCTTCCCGCACGACCTCAAGGGCCAGGGCATCTATGCCTACGTGACGCTGATCGAGGGCGAGGAGCAGACCGAGGCGCTGCGCAAGGAGCTGGTCGCCTGGGTGCGGCACGAGATCGGGCCGATCGCGTCGCCGGACGTGATCCAGTGGGCGCCGGGCCTGCCGAAGACGCGGTCCGGCAAGATCATGCGCCGCATCCTGCGCAAGATCGCCGCCAACGAGACGGACGCGCTGGGCGACACCAGCACCCTGGCCGACCCGGGCGTGGTCACCGACCTGGTGAGCGGCCGGGCGGGCTGAGCGGCGGCGGGGAGTCACCGGATCGTGTTTCCCCGCCCGCCGAACCGCCGTGTTTTCCGCCGGTTTCGGTCGCGCCATTTGGAGGACCGGAGATGAGCGGCAGCAACGCGACGAAAGAGCTGTACATGCAGGGCCTGCGCGACGCCCATGCGCTGGAGGTGCAGGCCGTCCAGATCATGAGCCGCCAGGTCGAGCGGATCGAGAACTACCCGGACATGAAGGCCGCCTTGCAGCGCCACATCCAGGAAAGCGAAGAGCAGAAGACGCGGATCGAGCAGATCATGCAGGCGCATGGCACCAGCGCCAGCGCGCTCAAGGAGACGGTGACCGGCTTGGTCGGCAACGCTGCCGCCATCGGCCACGCCTTCACCAGCGACGAGGTCATCAAGAACAGCTTCGCCAACTACGCCTACGAGCACTTGGAGCAGGCGGCCTACATGTCGCTGATCGCCATGGCGGAGGCGGCGGGCGACCAGCAGCACATCCCGTTGCTGCAACAGAACCTCGACCAGGAGATCGCGTTCGGCAAGAGGTGCGGCGAACTGGTGGTGCCGACGACGAAGCGGTACATGGAGCTTCAAGCGGCGGGGCAGAAGGCGAAGGTCTGACCGCCACTCTCCGAGAGCGGCACAGCATATGGAACGGGCCCGAACTGCTGCTGGCCCGCTTCGGCTGGCGCATCCTTTCCCTATATCGCCTTCAGCACGTCTTCCTTGATTACGATGCGTTCAACAGTTTCGACCGAGACGCCGATCCGAAGCTGCTTCAGCAATTCACAAAGCTCTTCGCCGTCGATGAGTTCAATCGGAGGCGCGCCGTCGCGCGTCGCCTCGCGTTTCGCGTCCAGAGTGAAGCGGCCCGTGGTGATGAAAAGCCCTTTGTCGGTCCGGCCCACCATTGCGCCGCGGAAGTCCCGGATCGCACTTGCGCCAACCGTGTCTCGGTAGCGCTTGCACTGGAACAGCACCTGAAAGCTGATGAGCTGAATCCGGAGGACGCCGACGCCGTCGATCCCCCCGTCGCCTGTTCGGCCTGTCACATCGACCTTTATGAAGCCGGACTCGCGAAGCACACGTTGCGACAGCCGTTCGAAGGCATCAGGCTGAAGTTCCCGGAGCAGGCGAAGAAGCTGCTCTTTCCATGCCACGTCTTCACCGACGGCATCCACGATCGCGGCTGGCTCGGAAGTCTCGACCTCCGTGGCGGCTTGTTTCCTGACCCTCGCCGGCAAGGTCAGAAGCTCCTGGTCGCTGATGCTCCGACCGCGAGGGGTAAGCGCCCAAACGCCGCGGGACGTAGGCTGGATGCAGCCGTCCCTCCGCAGGTAGGTCCTCGCCCAAGCGGCGCGGTAGAGAACCTCGTTTGTGGCCGCCCCGTCGCGCCGATAAGCCACAATCGCCTCAGACAATCCGAGAGACGTTACAACAGCCTCCCCAAGCTATTCGATTGCGGCGGAACCTCCCAGCGACCGAAGGGCATGAACGGTTGGCGAGAGGAGGTCGGCGAACGTCGGAAGTTCAAGCGGCGGAGGCGACCATTGCATGAAAGCGAGCGAGTCCTTGGCAGCAATCTGCTCGATAGTGCCGGACGGCTACCCGCGCCGCAATTCCTGCTCCACCAACGTCGCCCAGAAGCTCGCGCCGATCGACAACGCATCGTCGTTGAAGTCATACCGCGCATTGTGCAGCGGCGCGGCACCCTTGTCCCCCTCCCGCTGCCCGATCCGCACGAAGCAGCCCGGCACCTCCTGCGCCATGTAGGAGAAGTCCTCGCCCCCCATGGTCGGCGGCGCTTCGGTGATTACCTTGTCCTGGCCCAGCAGGCGTTGCGCCGCCTGCACGGCGCGGGCCGTCGCCTCCGGGGCGTTCACCACGGACGGATAGCCCCGTTCATACCTCACCGCCGCCGTTGCGCCGTAGGCCGCGGCGGTCGCCTCGGCCGTTTCGCCCATCAGGCGCTCCATCTCGTCCCGCACGTCGGCGTCCAGCGTGCGGACGGTGCCGTTCAGCACGGCGTCGTCCGGGATCACGTTGCCGGCGCTGCCGGCGTGGAACTGGGTGATGCTCAGCACCGCGCTGCGGAGCGGGTCGATGCGCCGGGACACCAGGGTTTGCAGCGCCAGCACGACGTGGCTGCCCACCACCACCGGGTCGATGCTGAGGTGCGGCCGGGCCGCGTGGCCGCCGTGCCCGGCAATCCTGATCCAGAACGAATCCGCGGCGGCGCAGACCTGGCCCGGCACCACTTGCATCGTGCCGACCGGCAATGAGGGGTCGTTGTGCGCGCCGAACACCATGTCGCAGGGGAAGCGCCGGAACAGCCCCTCCTCGACCATCACGCGCCCGCCGCCGCCGCCTTCCTCCGCCGGCTGGAAAATGAAGTGCACGATGCCGTCGAAGTTGCGGGTTTCCGCC